>CAMEEX010000142.1 GCA_945915235.1 uncultured Clostridia bacterium
TTCACATGTGTCATCGCCGTACCGGCAAAGGAACTCGCATTCCAGATTTCAAGAAAGATAGAGCTGTTGTCAAAGAACCTTGCCCTCAACGCAAAAGCGGTGGTGGCAGTAGGAAACTTCAATATGCAGCGAATGGCTGAGTCCCTTAAGACCAAACCTACATTTGTCATAGGCACACCTGCAAGACTCAAGGAGTTAATATCCATCAAAAAGCTTCCGGCACATAAGTGCAAGTTTTTGATATTCGACGAAGCCGACCGACTCATTGATAAGGATAATATCCAGCTCAGCATGGAACTTAAAAAGTGCTTCTACAGAGACATACAGACATTATTTTTCACGGCAACCTACGGTGAAAAGTATCAGAACAACCTTGATAAGACAGGAATAGACATTGTCAAGCTTTCAACAAGCCGTATTGTCTCAACACCTGAGACAATCAAGCATTACTATGTGGTATGCATGCACAGGGACAAGAACGAGACCGTCCGCAAGGTTCTGAAAGCAGCTAACGCATCTAAAGCAATTATTTTTGCAAACAAGCGCTATGATATCGATGAGATAACGCAGAAGCTTAAATACCACAATTATAAGGTCGACGCATTGCACGCAGAAGGCAATAAGTTCCGCAATAAGAATATTGTTAAGGATTTCATGGACGGAAAGCTCCAGTATGTGGTTGCGTCTGATTATGCGGCGCGCGGAATGCATTTTGACGATGTGGACGTTATAATCAACATAAGCCTGCCTGAGGAAACCACCGAATATGTACATCGTGCCGGACGCTGCGGGCGCAACGGCAAAGCCGGAATGTGCATATCAATCATAACCGACGGTGAGCTCAACAAAGTCAAAAAATTCCAGAAGGATCTTGCAATCAACATGGTTGAGCGCAGTCTGTATCAGGGAAGACTTGTCGCAAAGAAATAATTTACAGCAAGTAAATAATAAAAAATAAGCATAAATTAAGTAACAAAACAGGCAAATGCTAGGTGGAGATTGTATTACAAATTCATACAAAATCCGGGCTGAAACAAGCCCAACAATGCGATATGCACATAACTATTCGTTAAACTTGCGTTTAGCGAATAGTTGAGTAACACTCTACCGAGCTAAATCTACATAGAAATTGCTCAGAAATGAGGCATATTATGGCTGAAAAGACTTATCACGAACAGGAACGAAACAAATGTATTTTGGAACTCCGACGACTTCAGGCAGACCTTCCTAAGTTTCTAAGGGACTACTTCCGCGGAATAGAATATTCCACGGCTCCGCGCACACAGATTGGATACGCGATAGACCTGAGAACCTTCTTTGAGTATATCAAGGAAACCAACTCGATGTACCGCAACACTGATATGCACGATATCGACATCAGCATACTGTCAAAGCTCAATGCACAAGACATTGAGGAATACTTAGAATATCTCAAGTACTATGTCAAGGACGGACATGAATATACCAACGATGAGCGCGCCATCAAGCGCAAGCTGTCAGCGCTTCGTTCAATGTATAACTATTTTCACAAAAACCGGATTATTAGGGAAAATCCTGTCCTTCAGGTCGATTTACCTAAAATCCATAAAAAACAGATTATCCGACTCGACGATGACGAGGTTGATGATCTGCTCAATGTCGTTGAGTCCGGTGACCGCCTCACCAAGAAACAAGCTGAATGTCACGATAAGCTAAAGGTTCGCGATCTGGCAATTCTCACATTGCTTCTCGGTACAGGTATCCGTGTATCTGAATGTGTCGGAATTAATCTTGACGATGTAGATTATGTGAACGACAGAATAAAGATTGTCCGAAAAGGCGGTTATGAGGCCTTCGTATATTATGGTGAGGAAGTCAGACAGACACTCCTCGACTATATGGAGGAACGCGATGAGATTGAACCTCTTGAAGGACATGAGAATGCCCTCTTCCTCTCCTCGCAGCGCCGCCGTATTACGGTACGCGCCGTGGAGCTTCTCGTGAAGAAGTACGCCTCCACCGTAACAGGTAAGCATATAACCCCACATAAGCTCAGAAGTACCTATGGAACCAACCTCTATAAGGAAACCGGAGACATCTATCTTGTTGCCGATGTGCTTGGACACAGCGATGTGAACACCACCAGGAAGCACTACGCCGAGCTTGAGGAGGATCGAAAAAAGAAATTCAAGGACGCCGTCACACTGCGGCATAAAGATATTACTGAAAAGTAGAATTAGGGGCAAAACATGTAAAAATCTATGGGTGTATAACGTGTTATACACACTTAAATCTATAGAGCATGTTTTTCCTACACAAAAAAGAGAACCTTGCGACCGATTATATCCCGGACTCAAGGTTCGCCTTTTCTTTATATCTTTTAATCAACCTTCTGTAACTCAACCTCCAGCACGCCTGTATTCCCATACACATCTGATGCGCTGAAGCTTATATGAACCCTGCCGTCCTCCTCTGTCAGCTCGTAGCTCACACCGTCATCACTTAGTTTACATAAATCTGTTACTGTAACCATTTCTCTTATGTAATCAGGATTTTCTATCTGCGCCTGATTGATTTCGGTTATCTCCCTGTTTAGTGCGATTACAGGCGGCGTGGTATCAACCACATGCAGGTAGCAGCTCTTATTCATGGACGTTCCGTATACATCAGCAGCATAGAAGCCGACAATGTAATCTCCCGGCAAAAGGAAGCCGTTTACATTCATGCCTGCAATCTGGACATCGGCATAGGCGGACAAATCAACTCTTCCTATTAGATAGCTACTTATATCCTCCCCATTCTCGTCCGTCAGCGTTACATCATTAAAAATAATGTGTATCAATGATGCCCCCTCAACAGGGTCAATGAATGAGTACGCTATCTGTCCTGCTTCTGCAGTCTTGTCAGATACGTTATTTATTGCGCCCAATCTGTGTGGACTGAAAACATAATTGGCAGCGCTGTCCGTCGGATCACAGCTAAAACCGTCAGGTATGGACGGCAGCTCGCCCTTTACCCGGTACTCTGAGCCTGCCGTGTCTGTGATTACTGCATTAATATCATCGTAGCTCACTCCCGACAGCAACTTCGCACCATGAAGCTCACTTGACTCGAAGCTCTCACATATATACACCGCCGCTGTCGACGGAACGTTCTCATATATCGCCTTTGCCCCCGCGACTGACAAGGTTATACCTCTAACGCCATCACCGCTGTCATAAGCTCCATCTCCGCCAATAGCCTCATACGACTCCTTTACGATGGAATTATAATTACCGTTCTCAGTATAGATAGCAGAATGGAACTCTATCCCGTTAATCACCGAATAGTACTGTACATAATATGCTGTATTATCGTCATTATCAACCTGCTCACCAGCATCCTCATTACTGTATGCGACTTCCTTCCATGTCGCCTTTGACGCTGCGGACAAAAGCCCACTCAGTACAGTCTGCCTTTTCCCCGAAAGATAACCCTTCACATCATCGCCGATATAGGATTTCTCTGACCTGATAATGTCAATCACTTCACCTGCCGAATTGACGCCGCAGTATGCCACGATACCGTCCTGAACAAAAACATATACCCGGTATTCCGACACCGCGTTGATATCGTCCTGCTCGGTTGTCCTCTCCGTTGAATGCGCCACATTGCTGTCGCTCACGCGCACAGTCTCGTTATCCCTCGATAAACCATATCCCCTTAATATAATACTGGCAGCAATCAAGCAAATTGCTGCCAGCATAACGACAACTAACATATAATATGTCTTATTGTTCTTGTTATTGCGGATACTTCTAAGAATACTCCTGTTTTTCCTGTAATACATAACTTCCTTCACTTTCAAAGCTCTAAATGGTTCCGCCCGCATACTCCTGCTTCGTCTTTATATACTGCTTAAGCAACTCGACCGTGCCATCAACTCCCAAAATACTTGAGTCAATGCAGAGATCGTAGCTCTTAGAGTCTCCCCACTTCTTGCTCGAATAATAGTTGTAGTAGTTGGCTCTCTTCTTATCGGTCTTTATGCAGAGATCCTTCGCCTTCTCGTCGGTGTATCCGTAGAGTCTCTTGATACGGGCTACCTTGGCGTCCATTTGAGCCTTGATAAACACCTTAATTGTGTTGTGATGCTCCTCAAGCGCATAGTCCGCACAACGTCCGACAATAATACAGCTCTCCGTATCGGCAAGCTTCTTAATCGCATCAAACTGCGCTAAAAATACCTTGTGGTTCAACGGCATATCAATAAATGATGAAGTGGAATATCCCATCGAATATGTATCCATTACTAAAGAATACAGGAAGCTGTTGGTCGGCTTCTCATCGTGATTATGAAAAAGCTCTTCACACATTCCGCTCTCCTTAGATGCCAGTGCAAGCAGCTCCTTATCGTAACACTTAATTCCTAAGTCAGCGGCAAGCTTACGTCCTATCTCTCGTCCTGCACTGCCGTACTCTCGTCCTATCGTAATAACTAATGGTTTACTCATATGAACCGCTCCCTTCATGTATCCGCAAATTCGCAGATAACTCTTTTCTATAAAGTGTATTATACACCAATTTACAGATAATTTCCACCCTTTTTTAACTAAATTAAGAAAATCCCTCTTTCACTCTTGTGTCTTATAACAAAAACCCGGTTCCAGCCACATTTCTGCGCCTGAAACCGGGTCAATGTAACCACATCTTATAAAATTAATACTGGATATCTTATAAAATCAATACTAAAGCTTAAAGCTATTTAGCCACAGCCTTTTTCTTCTTGCCAAACAAGGTATCCCAACCCTCAATTACAAGGAATATCGCGAGCACAACGAGAAGCGCTCCGATGATTGCCTGTGCCCAAGGCCCCCAGTCTGCACCACCCTTTGCGATTATGCCAATCTGATTCTTGATTGTGAGGCACAATGAACAGATTGTGACAACAATCATAAATGCCATCGGAATTAAGAACATCTTGTTGTTCTTACCGCAGTTAGCAAGCCATGACGCTACAGCCAAGAGACCAATTCCTGCGAGGAGCTGGTTGGCAGCACCGAAAAGTCCCCAAATCTTGGAGTAGCCTGTCATACCAAGTGCAACGCCGAGTACAACAGTGAGAATAGTTGCAAAGTAAGGATTTACAAGAACCTTCTTCCAGCCGCTCTTTACGTCCTTTACTGTCTGTCCGGGCTCAAGCCAGAACTCCTGGAACATGAAACGTGCAAGACGTGTTGCAGTGTCCAGTGATGTGAGACAGAATGCTGAATATGTAAGTGTGAGCAGTGTTCTGAGGATTGTGACAGCCTTTGGTCCAAGTCCCGCATACATGTTGGCGATACCGCCTGCAAAGATACCCGTTGCTCCGGTAAGAGCCGTGTCAGGGTGGGCTGCATTGTACTTATATGCAAAGTTGATTGCACATACAGTCACAACCGCAAGTACACACTCGAGGAGCATGCCACCGTAAGCGATAGGCTTCGCGTCCTTTTCCTTATCAAGCTGCTTTGAGGTTGTACCTGATGATACAAGTGAGTGGAAACCTGAGATGGCACCACAGGCAACTGTCGTGAAGAGAACAGGGAACATGTACTGTACACCGTTTCCATTGTCAATTGCGAAGCCCTCGAATGCCTGAAGTCCGTCAGCGCCGCCTAAGTTAGCGTGTGATACGACTACTCCGACAAGAGCAACCGCGAGCATTGCATATAAAAGGAAGGAGCTCAGGTAATCACGAGGCTGAAGTAAAATCCAGACAGGTGTTACGGAAGCTATCGCAATGTAAAATCCTACAATAATCATCCATGCCTTGTATGAAAGGTAGATTGGGTGGAAATTCATTCCGATTGCCATACACGCGACGATGGCGAGCACACCGATTATTGTGGCAACTCCCATCGGAACATTACGTCTGTAAACCAGAAAACCAAATATAATGGCAATCACGATGAATAAAAGTGAAACCATGGCAACTGATGCGTTCGTATCCCTAACTGCCTCACTCACTGCGGCACCGGCAGCATTGGTTGTGCCGAATGTACCTGCAACGATCGATGCGAACGCGGCAACTACAAGGATAAGGGTAAGATATGCAAAGATGATAAAGAGTCTCTTTGCTCTCTTTCCCATATTAACTGAAATAATTTCGCCGATTGACTGACCCTTGTGGCGAAGTGATGCGAATAACGCACCGAAATCGTGCACACCGCCGAAGAATATACCTCCGACTAAAACCCATAGAACAACAGGTACCCAGCCGAAGATAGCTGCCCCGATAGGTCCTGTGATAGGTCCTGCACCTGCGATTGATGAAAAATGATGTCCCATAAGAACAGGCGCCTTCGCCGGAACATAGTCAACGCCGTCCTCCAATTCGTGAGCCGGTGTCGGAGTGTCGCTCTCGCCCACACCCCACTGCTTGCAAAGCCATCTTCCGTAGAAAATATAACCACAGACAAGGATTGCAATACAGATTAAGAGAAGTACTAATGAATTCATTTTTAACTCTCCTTTTCCTTTTTGTGATAAAATATTTTTTTCATAAACTTCGCCGATGACTTTCCTGAAAAGTTACTGTCAATAACCGACTTGTCAAAGACGGCAACGGCATTATGGTAATCCATCCAGCCATGCAGTGAAAAATGAAAACTTTTATAAATACGGGTCTTTTTAATGGCACGAACTACGTCAGCATCACATGTGTCGCATAAAAAAACAGCCGTGAGATATGTGTACATATGCCCCGGACCGACGTTCAACCGCTCCATTCCGTCATCACATACATAATCCCTGCATTTCTCAAATAAATCCATAGAAAGCTCAGGCACGCTGAACAGATACAAAAACTCCTCCCTGTCGGCCGACCACAGCTCCGCCTTCTGAGAGATAACATATTTCTGTGAATGTTCAAAGAAATCACAGCGGGCAATAAGCGGATATCCGCCCTCTTCCACAATGCGGCTTACCTCCTCGTCAGTCCTTCCCTTGGCAGTGCTGCCCTCTCTGACCGCCGACTCACCGCCGTCAAATCGGTGGATATTGTAATATGACTTGTACAGCCTGAGCAGCTTGTCACACGCCTCTTCGCGTGTCAGGGAAAAACTTCTTTCGGAATTAAACATATCGTCTCAACCTTTACCTCTTACAGTTATCTTGAACAGACCTTCAAAACTTCCATTCAAAACTGTAAGAATTTATTTAAAAAATGATTATTGTAAGAATATCATTTTTATTTAAGGATTTCAATAGAAAATTTATATTTTTTTAAGATTTTATTTTGCACAGTAATTGGGTAAAGTAGTAAGGCAGTGGTGCCTCAAATTCCATGTACTCACCGCTCCTTGGATGGTTGAAGCCGAGTATTCTAGCATGCAGGGTCTGTCCCTGAAGCTTATAAGGTGACTTGTAAGGGCAATATAGCTCATCACCAAGAAGCGGGTGCCCTATGCTTGCCATGTGGACGCGAATCTGGTGCGTTCTTCCTGTCTCAAGTGTACA
>CAMEEX010000143.1 GCA_945915235.1 uncultured Clostridia bacterium
TGTGAAATTTTCAAGGTACTATCAGGGGGGAATTCTTATTTGACCCCAACATCATATGATAACAGTGACATAAAAAATGGTAGTTAATCTGTTTATTTCTCTATAATATTGTTTCTGACAAGCCACCTTTCATAAATCTGTTTTCTTGCCTCCTCCCTAAGAAAATCTGCAACATGGTATGCACACTTACACATTTCTATATCGCTGCTTGTGACACCTTTTCCACTCTCAACATTATTCCATGATATACAGTATAAAAGTGTTGAAAGTGTATGCATTCTCTCTGTTTCTAATTCCAGCATAATTCCCCTCTCTGAATAAATATTGGCACTCTCAAAATCCCCTTTATTGCCTATATAATTAGCACATCTTACAAGTATTCCCTCATAATCATTTGCAAAGCATCTGCCTACGCCATTGCTATAATAAATATTGCAGAGCTGTTCATAAGTACCAAGTTCAGAGTAATTCTTAACTCTGTCATAACAATAGAACATTCTGTTAATAACCATGCTTTCAATTCTTGTAAATATAGTCAAATGCCTTATATCCTTAACCGAAATCCCAAGCATCTGTTGACATTGAACTGCCATCTGCCCATAATCTATATTTTGACCGTCCTTATCAATTTCCTCTCTTGAATATTGTAAAACAGTTTTATTAATGCTGCAACTCCCATCTAATCTATCTGACAATTTATAATACATTTTTTTCTCAGTACCATAATCTCCAATGACATTACACCTGACAATCTCGTCCCACAGCCTATGTGCCGTCATGTCATCTGACACTATAACATATTCATGCAGAGCCCCTCTCAATCCCAGCTTATCAAGTAACGCTGCAACAGTGCCATATTTAGGTGATACCTTTCGATTGATTATTCTGCTTACCGTCTCGGTTGAACATATTCCCTCAGCCAGCTTCTCCTTGCTCATTCCGCTAATTTTTCTGCGCTCATCAATCAGTTTCTCCACTGGGTAAAAAGCACAGTCAATGTAATATGGATACCACTCAAACAAATCTCCCTCCATACCAAAGCGCTTCCTTAACCATTCATAGCATGCAAGGAAATCATCTAATCGTCTGTCTGCATCATACCCCATAAGTGCTGCCAGCTTCTGTCTGTTCTTCAGAAGCGCAGCTATAAAATGAAGTCTCGACGTTTCACGCAGTATCTTGACAGCAGCATCGCACTCCTCAAACCATCTGTGTCTTTCCCTCATTCCCATCTCTTCCGGCGGATATATCTGCAACATTTCACATATCGTCTTAGCATACATACATGTAACATTCCACTTTTCAATTCCTCCACTCCTGCAATACACAAGAAGCTTACCGTAGAGCTCCATCGCCTCTGTTCTGTCCTCCAATATAGCTGTAAGCCGTGCTATATTTGCCACTATAAAATACTCACACAGTGACATACACACAAAAGCCGGACATTCTCTATAGTCGTCTATTGTATACGCTGCCGCTTTTTTATAAAGCTCCAGCGCTCTTTCATTGTCACCCGAAAGCTCCGACATTCTGGCACGCATATAGTCGGCAAACTGACTGTTCAGATGGCTCTCAGCGCAGTATTCTTTCATATATTTTTCAATATATGTATCCGCATCTGCCAATTTTCCTGCTTTTATACACTCAAGTATCCAAAGCCGTGCCTGCATCTCATCATATTCATCTCTGCAAAGATATCTGCCTGCCCTGTTCCCATTCACCCCAAGTCGCTGCAACAGCATTATGACAAGCTGTATACTCCCGATATTTTCACCACTCTCAAGCCTGCTGTATGTACTCTGGTCACACAGACCACTCCTTATCACCTCTGCCGACAGTCTGCGCCTTCGTCTTTCCCCGATTAAAATATTCGCTATATATTTATCCTTCATCTATTTTTCGCCCCCATATTAATCTTATGTTTTTACTACATAATACCACTCATATTAATTTATTTCAATTATAATAGTCTCTTTTTTGTTTTTTAGATATAATGTACTATATTTAGAAGCAAAAAAGCAGTCTCAAAACCTTGAGACCGCCTTTTGCCGTATATATCAGACCAATTTTACCAATCCACCCTGCTTCTGACCTAACTATTTCTGTTCATCAAGATATATCTGAACCCTGTCCTGTATAATCGCCGCTACTTCCTCCTCCGATTTTATTCCTGCGAAATAGCTCTCAATCTCCTCCTTTATAATGTCAATTATCTGTGCGTCTGACTTTGAATAGACGCTCACATGATCAAGCATACTCATCACAGTATCGATTTCCTCCTGCGTAGCATAATGGTAATAAAATGTTCCCCACTGCGTATAATACTGTTTCTGCGTCTCCTCACCCGCATATGCAAGCTCCGCGTCAATCAGCTCCTGCATAACGCTCTTGTCCGCCGTGAATGAATAGTAGAAGTCCTCTGCTGAAATATTCTGCAATGAAAACTTGATAAACTCCCATGCGCCCTCTTTATTTGCGGAAGCTGACATGATAGAGTAAGCGTTTACAATTCCAAGCTCATGTTGTTCTCTTCCGTCAGATGTAGGATATCCCTTTATCACATAATCCTCTCCGTATTGCGACTCAAGCTGGTCCTGTATACTTCGAAAATTTATAAAACCAGTGGAACACATAACGACTTCCGTATCCTCCATTGATGTCCATGAGTATTCTTCCTCACTCGGAAGTCCGCTTAGTATCTCAAGAAGAGCTTTGAAACTATCTGTATTAAAATTGCAGACCCCGTTTTCCTTATCAACAAATTCGTCTAAAGCGTATAAAAGAAGTTCAACGACAGCATATTCTCTTGTCGAGTGCAGAGCCTTAACCTTGTCCCCATTCTCAAGATACGATTTAATGTCCTCAAGTGTCCAGCCCGGTTCCTCACCAAGTTCTGATGCCCTTCCGGCATAGGAATATACCATAAATTCCATAGGGATTGTGAACAGCACGTCATCAATGGTACATGCCCTGAGCACACCCTCGATATAGTCCTCACGGGCAATATCCGCATCAGCCTTGATATAGTCCTCAAGATTTTCCACAAGTCTCTTATGAACCAGATTTTCCATATCAAAGTACTGGATATCCATTATATCAGGTGCTTTTCCTGACGCTAAATCAAGGTTAAATCTGTTCATAGCCTCCTCTGTTGTCGTCTCGCTGCTCCGGTTATTATATGCTTTCACCGTCACATGATACTTGTCCTGACTTTTATTAAATTCCACAATATTTCTCTCAACATACCATGAGCCATACAGGCAGCCTAAGACAAGCTCTTCCCTGTCATCAGCCACATAATCGGTCTTTTTTACTCTCTCAACAAACTCAATGCTGTCATTTTCCACAACCGCAATGCAATCGTCATTTACAACATAGGTATTGACTACTTCATCGCTTAACATATCAATATTTATCCACGAAAAGAGTTCCTCCGCCTCCTCCGTGTCGGGATTGTATACAAAAATTCCCCTATCTCCCCGTACAACAGGCTCGCCTCCAATAATTCCGCTCACAGAACCGTTAGGAAAGCCTGGTTTTCTCTGTACAGCCTCCCCCTTCTCATCTATTTCAAAAATATAATATCCGTCATTATAATAACTCGAATACCAAACCGAGCCGCCATATATAAACATACTCGATATATTTACGCCTTTTAAAGATGATATCTCACTCACACTTCCGTCTGCACCGATTATATAACTCGAATACCCTTCCGCTTTGCGCACAGATGTAAAAAAGCTACCATTCTTACCGGAAACAAACTCACCTAAGTTATTTTGTATATCTCCTCTTATTTCAGGAAAATCCCTGCTTATCCTGACACACTCAAAATTTCCTTCAGCCACCTTATATGTGACAATAAACGATGAAAGTTCTCCATTCAAATCCTTAATCTCAGCCAGAAAACACAGATTTCCATCTTCATTCTCACAGAATTTGTCCACATGCCCCCACTCATACTGTCCGGCAAAGTCGCTAAGCACCTTTGTAAATTCCGATATATCAAACCGGAACAGTTCCTTTTTTTCAGTCATTGAGTAGCCACACATACTCCCTCTGTCCGTATCCGGCTCGAACAAGTCCAATGAACCATCTACGGTGTAATATACATTCCCTCCAATAAATTTGGCGTCCCAAACAACCATATCCTTCGGAAGCTCCCACTTTCCTTCGTCAGCCTGTCTCCACACATACTCGTCCATCGTCGCCCAGTAGTCCTTGTCTACCATCTGTGACATGTCCGTATTTACAACATTCGCGCTTCCACCGTCTGCTATGCCGACATTCGACCCGTCCGTAGATTTATCGGTGCCTGCGTTGCCGGAGTCTCCACTTTTGCTGCACCCTGTTAGGATAAGCGCAAATATGCATGCTATTGCAAATGTTCTTTTTAGGTAATGTCTCATGGATTGTCCCCCTTATAGTATAATTTATATTTTAAAATACGGCTTTACAGCAAAGCTTGTTCTCTGTAAAGCCGCATCTCATTACTTACAATCTCATACAATAATTTGCCTTATGACACTTGTCCATACTCATCTACATGGTATGATATCTCTGCACTTCCGGCAAACTCACCATTTCTTGACACTTCAATTTTAAATACTATTGTGTTTCCTGCAGTTCTAAGATGATATACTTTTGCTGTCCACCCATCCTTTGCTATTTTATCCGGAATATGTGTAACACTCGCCTGATAACCAGTTCCTGAAACAAATTCTGAGGCATATCCCTCGTCCCATCTATAACTCATGCTAACAGTGCCCCCTACTGAAACACTAGTATTATATCCCGGCACTGATACCAATACATGAAATGTTTTCGCACACGAGGACTCCTGACTGTAGTTATATGTTACAATACTATTATCAGGTCCCGACATCGCAAATACATTAACTGGAGAAGCGACAACTGCCGTCGCTGCGAGCATTACTGCCATCACATTTCTTAATTTTCTTACCATATAAGTACCTCCTGTTCGCATTATCTGTGTTTTTGTGTACGCCTTCGTATATGCTATATCGGTTTCGCTGCAGTCTCCACCAAATATACCATATCCCATTTTCGTGACTTTGTAATATATTACAGGACTAACTTTTATATGATTTAAACCATATAATAAGTAGGAAAAACAAAGTATCCCTGTGTTTTCCCTGTGTGAATTTGTAATACATCTTAGACAATGTTTTTACTGCCTTAGATGTATTTTCACACTATGATTATATAACAATATGTTGAATATATCCATGACATTCCAAGCATATTTATATGCTCAGAATGTCATGCTCCTCACAATCCCCAGCACCTTCTCAAACTCCTTCGTCCATATACAAAAACTTCCCGGCGCATATACGTCCTTATCCCCGGCGGCTTCCCTCGCGTCCTGCCGTTTTAAGACTTCAAGTATCTCGTCCGCGTCCTTCCAGCACAGTCCCTGTATCTCCTCCTTCTGGAATGTCAGCTTCTCAATATCCACAGGCTTTTTCAGAAGATAGACAAAGTTCACCTCATTGTTGATAAAGCGCTCACCGTAGAAAATATTCTCAGCCGCGACACGCTGCTTAAACAGAAATTCAAGCTCGTCCTCCCGCGCCTCAATAGACAGCTCCTCAAAAAGTTCTCTTATGGCAGTGCTAAAAAAGGTCTCCCCCGCATCTACATGCCCGGCACTCGAACAGTCATAGCACCCCGGAAATGAGTCCTTATCATCACTTCTCTTTTGCAGAAGCACCCTGATACGACCGTCACGCTTCTCCATTATCCAAATATGCGAACCACCGTGTAAATCTCCGTCGCGGTGCACTGCACTGCGCTCCTTCAAAACTCCCGTAAAGTTCCCTTCATCATCGCAGAGAGGAAACATCTCAACCTGTTTTTCACTCATCTTAATCCCCCGGCGCTTATACTAACGCCTTGTTTTTATCATAAATCTTCTGAATAATCTCCTGCGTGTACGCTCCGAGGAACTTCTTCTGCTCCTTGTCGAGCGACTTCACATCTATCGGCTCGCCAAATTCAAGAACCGTATGCGTCTTTCTGATAAACGGCGAATGTGCCTCCATAATCTCTCTGGTGTTGTTCTGCACGACAGGAATTATCTTGCAGCCCGTCTTTTCCGCGAACTTGAGGCTTCCCTCCTTGAAAGGTGCCATCTCGCCGGTCTTGCTTCTCGTTCCCTCCGGGAATATGGTTATGGATATGCCGTTTTTAATGTACTCAATTCCCTGAAGAACGGTCTTGAGTCCCTCCTTGATATTCTTTCTGTCAAGGAAGAGGCAGTAGAGAAGCTTCATCCAGTGATGCAGAAGAGGAATTTTTTCCATCTCCTTTTTCGCAACAAAGCCGGTGAGCCCCGGAAGCATCGAGTAAACAATGATTGTGTCAAAATTGCTGTTGTGGTTGCCGACATAGAGCACCGGCTCGTCCTTTGGAATATTCTCGTACCCTATAACCGTCGTCTTTACGCCGCACAGGAACCTTATCACCTTGAACGCCCACTGCACAATTCTCAGTGCGATGATATCCTTCTTCGGCTTGTTAAACTTGCCGATAATCCACAGTATACCGAACATCGGAATACTGAAAATAAAAAATACTACCAAAAACAGCGCTGTAATAATTAATCTTAGCATTTTTCTTTTCTCCTTTATTTGTTTTTAATTTTTCATAAGTGTAATAAGCCTGCCTATGTTACTTCCCACACTATATTCCAGTTTTTCAACATCTTCACAATATTTTTTCTCATTCTCAATAGCCCTGCTGATATTTCTGACCAACACATCTGCTCTATAAGAACTTTTACTGTATCCCGGATAAATTTTTCGCAGTGCATTTTCCGTATAACGTCTCTTAGCAGAAACCCTTGGCTTTCTCAAAAGGCTTTCCGCCGTGTCCTTCATGGTCTTGTCCGGTGCATAGCGCCAAGTCATGTAAATCTCATTCAGAGCGGCCCCCTGATTGGTACTTTCAATCTGATAGACCATTCTCTTTTCATCTTCATTCAAATTCATTATCCTTCTCCTTTCAAAATGGGTATGAAAAAACGCCACAGGATCACCCATGGCGTGTATATGGAAAAAGGGATGCTGTATCATCAAAAAAACAGCATCCCTTTTGCTTTCTATGTTAAGTTTTTCTCTATCGTGTGGAGGCAAATAACTCAAATTTCAAAAGTAGTAAACTGGTAGTAAATTCTTGCTTCATTTTCACGAAAACCCTGTAAAATCAATGCTTTTGGAGTTCAGAAGATATCTTGCCGTGGCAGACGAATAAAATCTTTTTCATAGCAAAAACCCATTTCCCTAAAAATATCATTTACGGGTCAGTCTGGTATCCGGCTC
>CAMEEX010000144.1 GCA_945915235.1 uncultured Clostridia bacterium
CTCCTTAATTCCGAGTGAAAGTAACCAGTCACGGCAGAAGCCTCTCCAGTACTGGAACCACTCAAGATCCGTGCCCGGCTTGCAGAAGAACTCAAGCTCCATCTGCTCGAACTCTCTTGTACGGAAAGTAAAGTTACCAGGTGTAATCTCGTTACGGAAGGACTTACCAATCTGACCGATACCGAACGGAACCTTCTTTCTCGAAGTTCTCTGTACATTCTTGAAGTTGACAAAAATACCCTGTGCCGTCTCAGGTCTTAAATAAACCGTGTTCTTGGCGTCCTCGGTAACACCCTGGAATGTCTTGAACATAAGGTTGAACTGTCTTATATCCGTAAAATTATGCTTGCCGCAGGTAGGACATGGAATATTCTTCTCATCAATGAAATTCTTCATCTGCTCCTGGCTCCATGCGTCAACCGAGCCCTCGAGCTCATACTTATTCTCTGCACACCAGTCCTCGATAAGCTTGTCTGCTCTGAAACGCTCGTGGCACTCCTTACAATCCATAAGAGGATCGGCAAAACCGCCGAGATGTCCTGATGCAACCCATGTCTGAGGGTTCATAAGAATAGCACAGTCAACACCTACATTGTATGGGCTCTCCTGAACAAACTTCTTCCACCATGCCTTCTTTACATTGTTCTTGAGCTCGACACCGAGATTACCGTAATCCCATGTGTTCGCAAGACCTCCGTAAATCTCAGAGCCCGGATATACAAAGCCTCTCGCCTTGGCAAGGGCTACAATCTTGTCCATTGTCTTTTCCATAATCTTCCTCTCATTCCGCTGAAACACTCAGCATTTAATCCGTTATGCTCAAAATATTACACCAGAATTGGAGAAAATGCAATTAAAATAAATCTTTTATTCCACCGCCGGACTACTTTCCATATTTTTCCTGCCAGTCGGTCCCATATGTCTTAGCCATGTATTCGGCATACGCATCTTCATTGTACATTCTCATTCCGTCAGCCGGATTTCCCGTTCTGTCACCACGGCACCACTCAACCACCTTGTCAAGGTACTCCTCCGGGTCAAAACGCAGATTAAGCGCGGTGCTGTACACATCATACTTCTGTGCTATCTCCTCTCGCGACATCGCACTCACGTCCGGCTGCCTGCCGTCCACGTCCTCTTTAAGTGCCTTAGCCTCATTCTCGTCCATGAATTCAAACCATACAAGACTGTCATTTGACGTGAGCTCGTCATATGACACCGCAAGCAGCTCATAATCAAGCGCATGGTAATAGTCGCCGCTCACGGAATGTCTGGTGTTCATAAGCGAAGGTCTCACATTATTATCGCTGTCTAACACAAACTCGTCACCATTTAAGGACAGATACAAAAGCTCCGCCTTGGTATCCGCCTTGAAGCTGTCAAGCATATAAAAATCCATTCCCGTCATCGAAATCTCATTGCCGCCAAGACCGCTCATTCTGCTGAGAAAAACACTCGTGCACTTTGTCATATCTTTATCAAAAAGCAAAACCTGATAGCCCGCAATGCGCTCAGAATTGAGACTATACATGCGAAGCGGAACTGCAGTCATATAACAGCCATCACTGCCCTCAAAGCTGCCCGCCGCATAGCTGTTTACAAAGAGCCTCAGTTCATCATAAGCAAGCTTCTCCTCGTCCGTGCCGCCCGCCCCGCGCACAATCGCCTCTATGTCCATACTGTCTGTATAGTCAAGGTTCCACGACGACAAATCCTCAGCAACAAGCTTATCGGACTTCTCATTTTTTGCATTGGCGGCAGCGCTGTCACTTCTATAAATAGTGTATCCTGTCTCCTGTGTTGTCGTCTCCGTCTGCTGCGCCTTGCCACAACCCGCAAGCGCCAGAACAACCGCCGACATAACCACCACCGTGCTGCATTTTTTGCTGAAAATTTGTCTCCTCATAGCAATCCCTCCCAACAATGTTTCTGCATAGAAATGTATTTTTACCACGTTATTGCTAACGCTACTACCTGTTTTATATGCCCTGCAAAACTTATTCAAGAAAATTACTTATATGCCACACTTCCTGTCCAATAGTATCCTGTCGAACCCGAATTAAATTTGTACTGACCATTGGTTAAATTAGCTACAACCCTTGCTCCAGAACTGCTGTTTCCATCAGGGTCCCATATTACAATGCTCTTGTCCGTATCATTATATCCATATAATAC
This sequence comes from uncultured Clostridia bacterium, assembly GCA_945915235.1. Taxonomy (GTDB): domain Bacteria; phylum Bacillota; class Clostridia; order Lachnospirales; family Lachnospiraceae; genus CAG-882. Next base: position 2,176 of record CAMEEX010000144.1, read on the forward strand.
AACTGCATGAAACAATCCATAAAAATCTGCATCTGTGCAGCTCATTGCAATCGGGTATCCGGAATTAATATTAGATGTGAGGTCACTCCACGATAATTTACTATTATATACATTGCATGTAATTCCATAATACGATAATGCTGTAGCTATATCGTATTTTGTACCACCATCATTATATCCCTTTCCAAGCTTATTGCATACCTCAAAACCCGTGACAGTTTTTCCCTTAAGATAATTTATAATGGTGGCAGCCGAACTTGCCCAGCACATCTTGTTATTATACTGTCCCTGCGGATTTGTTAATGGTAATTCTGCGGACATAAGAGAAATTCCATCATTTGCATCACCACGCTGAATATCGGCAATATATTTTTTTATTGCACTTATTTTATCATTAAAACTCAGAGCTACAAAGTCCAAATAACCACTATCGGACAGTACAGTGTGCTGTACATGCTTTCCTGTATACACAATTCCTGACTCACATTCTATAAATATTTTTCCTTCATATCCATAAAACAGATATTCTGTGTCTAAATAATCTATAGAGTTCAATACATCTACCATATTATCGCTTAACTGATATGTATAGCCATTCTCACATGGAACGATAGAAAGCACAAGAATAATCTCTCCGTTTTTGCAATCAACTATAGGATAATCATACGATAATTCCTGTTTTTCATCAAGATAAACCCACATAAAAGGTGAAAGTAAATCATATGCATCACCTTCCGTATATTCATAATCAAAAAATCACTCAATTCCTTTATTGACTCAATAACTTTCTGCTTATTATCTACCACATATTGTTCTACTTCTTTTGGAACACAATCTACAACTAAACCATGGTCAGCAGCCTTAACTTCGAAAGGATTAACCAAAAACATGCAATTAACCATTAAAATAATTGCTAATACAAAAGAAATACTCTTATTATTTTTATGTCTCATAATCATTTTCTCCTTTTCTATTGTTGTTAAAATGTGCCAAACTTTTGCAAAAGTATACTACATTTATAGATTACATAAATAACTGTTTTTTACAAGTGACAAAGTTGTAACAATATCAATAGTTACTGTTCTGTCACTTGTTATTTTTATTAATTTCTATAAAATAATATTTAGTTTTATAAACCATATTATCAAAGGAGTTTTCATTAATGAGAAATAAAAAAATAGCTTTCGTATTATCATTATGTATTATTTTAAGCTCTATTTTTGTGAGTAATAATTTACACCCAAATTTCAGCAACAGTATTTCTGTATTAAATGACATGGATACTGATTATGCTCCCCAAAAGTAACTTTTATTTTACTTGTTTTTCAAAAAAATTCTTCTCCTTTTCATTCCTTGTAAATTCACTTATTATAATGCATTTATTTATTTCTTCAATCTCATGCCTGTTATATTGTTCTCTGTTTTCTCTCGTCCTGCCGTTCCATTGATTATTATATATAAGGCGCGGCAGAATGTGAGTTCTTCTACACATAAGACAAAGTTTTAATGTTCTATCCGAAATTTCATTTGACTTATCATATTGTTGCATATCCCCATAAATGCTCGAAACCGTAGTCATAATATATTCGTACATAATTATGTGCGAATATTTAGCAACTGGCGTTCTGTGATTATCCATAATAAGACATAATTTATCTGCCAACCTTTTTTTAATTTCACTATTTTTCTCTACTACCATGATTTCTCTGACATATTTTATCTCATTGTATGTAAGAAACACATTATTACTATTTATAATTCTCTCTAAAGGCACTGTGCGTCCTAACTCCTCTATCATTCTTTCAGAGTAAGCTGTATCGCTAATCCTGCGATATATATGTTCATTAAAAAGCTTCAAAATATTTATTGTCTGAACATTCAGCGCATATTTTTTATCCAGCCTTTTTTCTATCTCAGATATACATGAATTACATTCATCATATCCTGCTTTCACATTGAAATACTAGTCCAACTGCTGCCTTAACATTTTCACTTCATAATCGTCTGTTATAATATCCATCCTGTAAAGCTCATAGGTTACTCCCAGCCTATCTAATATTTCAGATATAATTTGACGGTGATTTTTCGTCTTTCCATTCTCGATACGCAGCATTGTGCGTTCAGAACATATGCCTTCCGCTAATCCCTTTACAGATATTCCGAGCATAATACGCCTGTTTTTTATGAACTCGCTCACATTATATGCCGCCCCCTCAATATAAAACTGCATATCCATTCTCATGTAACCTGACAACCCTTTTTCCTCATACAACTCCTCATAGACCTTCTTACAGCTTTTAAGTTTCTCGAACTGTGCCCTGTCACATAATCCCTTATCCTCTGAGCTGGTCATCAGCTCTATTTTCATATTGAGAATTTCCAAAATATAATATAATCTTGTCGTTTTTCTCAAGCACTCTATCGCCCTGTTGTTAAGTATAGTATATTTTTTTATTATTTTTTCTGTAATTCTTCCTTCTTCACTCTTTTCACTTTCATACATATAATATACTGCTTTGGGAAATATTTTAGATATGTTGTAAGTATCCAGATTATCTCTTTCTAAATACGATAGAATATTTCGATATAATTTATCTCTCTCCTTGTTTTCACTGTATCTTGCATATTCAAGAATAAGATTTAATTCCTGCGCCGAGAGCAGCTTATCGCCCCATTCATCACAATCAACATATGGAACCGTCAATCTGACCGCCTCTCCATATAATTCACATAGTTTTTTATCACTATCATACTCTTGGTTCATTCCATGAGTTTCTCCATCTTCATTACCCGACAACCGGATACACTCCGCACGCATGGCAAGCACAAACTGCTGACACAGCTTATTTTCCATGTTTTCAGCATCAATATAAGATTCTAAACATTTCTCTGCCGTCTTTACATCTTCATTCATAAGTGCAACGATTATGTTCTGACGCATGACCCACAGATTATACTCCTGCTCATCAAGATATACTTCATAGTCATCTATCGACACACCAAGCCTATCCATCAATCTATTCTGCATCAACAATTCAGGAATTCTTACATCAGTTTCAACCAATCTAAGCATATTGCTTTCATACAATCCTTCGGCTAATTTTTCTGACGAAACTCCTATTTTTTTGCGTAGCTCCTTCAATTCTCTTCCAAATAAATAGCCCCTCTTCATGCAATCCCTCCCATTCTTTTATAAATTTTTACTTATCCACCAGTTCCAACATATCAAGTGATTTCATTCTCTTATCGACATAGTTATCAACACACATGTGCATAACCTCGATAAGCTCTGAGAGCACCTCCGGCTTGACCGTAAACGAGTACAGCCCCGCTATCGGTGTGGCAACGATAAACTGTAAGGTATAGAGTGCAGCGGGGGAGAGCGTCACAGCCCGCCTTCCGCCGGTACATGAATGACAGAGAGCTCCGTTTGATGAGATTGAAAAACCGCACAGCCCCTCCGTGGAGCCACAGGCGGTACAACAGAAAAATTCGGGATATTCGCCGTTTATAACGAGCTGCTTGAGCTCGTAGACCACACGGACGAGCTTATTGGGTATACGCCCGTCCAAAATTGCCTTAAATGATGAGTACAGAAGATTGAGCATGCTGCCGCCGTCCTCATTCTCCCTTGCGAAGTAGTCGGCAAACTCAAGAAAATAGTAGCCGTAGCAGGCACCCTCGAGGTCCCCGGCAAGCTCACGGAAATAGTTTTTTATTGATGCCTTCTCAACCGTGTATGAATTTTTTCCGGGATAAATCATGAAGGTTCCGAAGGCAAAGCTCTCACAGGCAGCCATCAGCGCATTTCCCGGCTTTCGCGCTCCCCTTGCAAATGCACTGATTTTGCCAAGCTCCTTGGTGAGCAGCACAACCCTCTTGTCGTATTCACCTATCGGTCCCGAGGCAAGCACCATGCCCGTCACCTCGATTGATTCTGCCATATTCCACTCACCTCGTACTTCAATGAATAACTGCCGGACCCGGCAAAACGGAACCCGGCAATTATTTCTTTATTTTTTCAAAGCCTTCTCATCGTATCCATAGTTCTTCATAAGAAGGTCGTTGTCGCGCCATTCCTTCTTGACCTTGACCCAGAGTTTCAGGTTAACCTGCATCTCCATCATGCGCTCTATCTCAAAGCGCGCCGCGGAACCGATTTTCTTCAACATCTCTCCGCCCTTGCCGATTATGATGCCCTTGTGTGACTCTCTCTCACAGATGATGGTCGCGTCGATATCTATGATATTGCTGCCGTCAAGTCTCTCGCGCATGCGCTCTATGGTCACGGCAATCCCGTGAGGAATCTCATCGCTCAGACACCTGAGTGCCTTCTCCCTTATGAGCTCCGCCGCAATCTGCTTCATAGGCTGGTCCGTCACCGTATCCTCGTCATAGTACATCGGTCCATAAGGAAGATACTTAAAAATAGCGTCGATAAGGTCGTCCGTATTCTGACCCTTGAGCGCCGACACCGGAACTATCTCGTCAAAATTCACAATCCCCTTGTACGCATCGATAAATTTAAGAATTTCCTCTTTCTTAACCGTGTCAACCTTATTGATGACAAGAATTACCGGCTTCTTGCAGTTCTTCAGTTTGGCGGCAATCTGCTGCTCTCCGGCACCGATATAGGTTGTCGGCTCGACAAGCCAGAGCACGACATCGACATCGTTCATGGTCTGCTTCGCTGCGTTTACCATGTACTCACCGAGCTTATTCTTTGCCTTGTGGATTCCCGGTGTATCAAGAAAGATAATCTGTCCTCTCTCCTCGGTGTACACCGTCTGAATTCTGTTTCTTGTTGTCTGCGGCTTATTTGAAGTAATCGCAATCTTCTGTCCGATAAGCCTGTTCATAAGTGTTGATTTTCCGACATTCGGGCGCCCGATGAGCGCCACGAAGCCTGTCTTTAATTCTGCCATTTTATCCTCATTTCTATTTGAATTTACGCCAGAGGCTCGACGACATCGAACATGTCCTTCGCCTCGTTTATCTTGTCCTCATTTCCGACAACGCAGAAATATCCGTCATCTAACACT
>CAMEEX010000145.1 GCA_945915235.1 uncultured Clostridia bacterium
GTGTTCCGTCTGCCTGAAGATAATAGGTATATGTTCCTTCGCTGAAGAATGAATTCCTTACCATCTGACCGCTCGGAAGGTAATAATGTGTTCCGTCCCATGAGCCGCCGTTGGTCGTGACGTTGTAGTACTTCGAGGTGTCGGCATCCATGTCTATAATAGTTTGAAATAAAGCACCAATTTCGTTAGCGTACTGTTCTGCAAGTGTGCCACCTACCCCATAGATTATAAGAGTTTCAGGATAATTAAATGCGTCTCGTGCAATATAATTTACCTTTTTCTCAATTACAGCTTTTGTAAGCTGTTTGCAATATCCAAACGCAGCCTCTTGTATTTTTTCTATACTATATGGTAATTTAATTTCAGAAAGGTTATTACACATATAAAACGCATAAGAACCAATAGTCTGTACATTCGATCCAAAATTAATATTTTCAAGCGAATCACATCCAAAAAAAGCCTTACTTTCAATGCAAGTAACATTACAAGGAATGTTTATATCTGTTATAGCATCACATTCTGAAAAAGCACTACAGCCAATTTTCAAAACACTCTCAGCTATTTCAACATTCGCAAGAGATTTGCAATTTGCAAAAACCGAATCATTTATTACTGTAATCTTATCCGGTAGTTTAATTGATTTGAGCGCACTACAACCACTAAACGCACTGTCTCCAATTTCAACTATTCCATCATGCATATTAATACTTTTTAAATTTGTGCATCCATAAAACGAACTCGAACCAATCTTAATTATCTCTACAGGAATATCAATACTTTCAAGTCCTGTACAACCATAAAATAGATAATCAACTATTTCTGTTGTTCCGTCTTCAAACAATACATTCTTCAATCCACTACAACCAATAAAACATTCATGAGCTTCTTTTAATTTCTTAGGTATTATAATATATGTGATTGCACTACAATTTTTAAATGCCCCCGTATCCAATTTAACAAGCTTACCAGGCAAGTTAAAATTGCATAGGTTTGTGCAGTCTGCAAATGCTTCCACTCCTATATATGTTACGCTATCTGGTATTTTAACATTTGTTAAATTAGTGCATTTATAAAATGCATACCAACTGATTTGAATAATACCATCAGGTATTGTAACACTCTCAAGTCCTGTACACTCCGCAAATAATGCCCATGGAATTTCCGTCATTCCTTCCTGTAAAACTGCTGTTTTTAATCCATCGCATTTACTGAATGGTCCAGACATGAAGCCACCAGTATTCTTCACCCCCTTAGGTATCTCTATTTCAGTTAATGCATCACAATCATAAAATGCTTTATCACCAAGAAACACCAGACCTTCCGGCAATCTTACTGAGCTTAAATTCTTACAATATGAAAATGCCTCTTTTTCGATTTTGGTTACAACATGGTTGTCTATTGTGTCAGGGATAAAAAGTGTTACCAATTCATCCTTTTCGCCTCTGTAGCCTGTAATTGTTATGTTTCCATCATCTGATATTTCATATAGTAAATTTGATTGAGCAATATCTGTTTCCGATTCCACACCGCTATCACTCTCCATTGCACTTATTATACTAACTCTATTTATAAAACTTCCTATTGTAACCATAATTATAAATATAAAAATTTTTCTAGCTTTACTAACTATTTTTATTGTCATTTGTACCTCCATTACAATCTACTTGTCCCCAATATTAAACATTCCTACTTTTACAGAATAATCAACGCTCATCATTCCATTATTAACACTTTCTTACCCTCAAAAGCAAAACCATAATGTTTTATTCGTTCTGCACCAATTCCCCGCGCGGTCAGCTCCGCATCATAATTCTTATCCTCTATCTGCTTAAGTGCCGCCTGTGCCGTGTCAGAAAGCGTTTTCTCCTCGTCCGCCTCATGCACCTTAAATTCAAGCACTATTGCATTAAGCCTGCTGTCTCTTAAATCCAAAGGAATAAGCATCACATCATATCTTCCATAACCACTTTCACGGTTAGACTTTATCTCATAGGTATCACGCAGCTCTGAAATCAGCCCAAGCACAAAACCATGATAGAACTTCTCCGGCTGGCTTATTTCCGAAGGGTGTGTTCCTGTATCAAAGAAACTGAATGTGGCAGCGGCGACATGATTCATGAAAATGTTCATTTCCTTTAAGCTGCCCTTCATCAACGCCCTCACAAATTCATTATAATTGGCATTGGTTCTGCCAAACCAGCCCTTGAACATACTGTAATACATGCTTTTCGTCTCAACATTGGTAATCGACACATGATACCACGGTTCCAATGTCTCTCCACGATACTCAACCTCATCTACTTTGAGATATCCACCTGCAACAAGCAGACTCCACACCGCACTCTCGTTTGAGTCAAGCTGATTAAAGACTATCTGTTCATCGAAGTTCACTACAATAGAACCTCCATTCAACAGTTCCTCCATGTGCAGCTTCATGTCAGACGATGCAGTCTGCAAAAGCTTACTGACAAGCCCATTAGAGCTGGTTGATGCCCAGTATGGCTTTAACTGTTTCTTGTCAAGATAATTTATTATTGACCATGGATTATATATGTCCTTTTGTGAACCAAACGTAAAACCATCATACCATTGCTTTACCTGTTCTTTCCTGTCCGACAATCCAAATTTGTCAAGTGATGCAAACACCTCATCTTCGGTAAAGCCGAAGCTTGTGCTGTACTCATCCGATGTTGTTGTAACAACATTAAGATTATTGAGATCCGAGAACATAGACTCTTTCGAAACTCTCGTAATGCCTGTCATAACCGCCCTTTCAAGGTATGGATTTGTCTTAAATGTACTGTTGAACATACTGCGTAAAAATGAAGTGAATTCATCCCAGTATCCGTGTATATACGCCTCCTGCATAGGTGTATCGTACTCATCAAGAAGAATTATTACATTTTTCCCATAGTAATTTGACAGATGTGAAGCAAGCATTTTTAAAGAATCCTGTGCCGTAACATCACTCATTTCACTATTCACAGAATAATACTGCTGCTTTTGCAGCGGCGTCATCCCATCTCCCAGATACAATTTCTCATATTGTGCATAAACATCTACAATAATATTCTTAACTTTTGCAACCGCATCAATATAATTATTCTGCTTTACATCTGCAAAGCTGAGAAAGATAACCGGATACGTTCCCTGCAGCTTCCTGTATTCCTCATCTTGCCATACAGACATGCCTTCGAACAAATCGCCTCTGCCTGCATATTGATTTGAGAAAAAACAGTTGAGCATACTCATATTCAATGTTTTTCCAAAACGCCGCGGGCGGGTTATCAGTGTCACATCGTCCTTAGAGTCCCACCATTCCTTTATAAAGCTGGTCTTGTCAACATAAAAACACTCATTCTCCCTCAATGATGCATAGTTCTGTTTTCCTATCCCCACATTTTTACCTGTTATAATAGGCTTTCCCATATCCAGCTCCCCTTCCCAAAATAAATATTTTTCTCGACAACAATTTATATAACTATTATAAATGTATCACGAATTACTATGCTATACAACAAAAAATTGGGACAAGGGTCAGAAAGACCCTTGTCCCAAAAAACCTCAGCTTAAAAAGCTATTGTGCCATATGCCCATCGCCCTGCATGTACACAAAGTTTCCGTTCCAGTCATATGTATTTGTATTTACCATAAGGCTACAATCACTGTTTGCATACCCATATCCGCCCGCCTTACCCGAGAATCCAAGTCCCGCATCGAACTCATGTCCTGAGAACTGGAACCAGCCGTTTCTCTCAAGCACGCCGTATGGGTTTACATAGTAGAGCTTCGTTCCCGTCTTATCGTATGTGAGTGTGTCTACATACATATATCCATATACATTGAAGAAACACATGTCATCTACATCTGCTCCCGCAATGCTCTTAGAGATATGGGCAAAATCGCTGAACACCTCATGTCCATCGGCATCAAAGTATATTACATGCACTCCGTCCGGGTGATATGTAAGCCTGTCCTTCATAGGTGTTCCGTCTGCCTGAAGATAATAGGTATATGTTCCTTCGCTGAAGAATGAATTTCTTACCATCTGACCGCTTGGAAGGTAATAATGTGTTCCGTCCCATGAGCCGCCATTTGTCGTGACGTTGTAGTACTTCGAGGTGTCAGCATCCATGTCTATTTCCGGCTCCGTTGGTGTGAGCTTGTCTATGCTCTCTATCTCCATCACATATCCGCACTCTGTACACTCTTTATGTCTACTGCCGGTCTCTGATACCGTGGCAGGCTTATCAATAATCCAATCTCCGCTACTGTGTTCATGCTGTCCTATCCTATAATACCACGAATAGTCACCACTGGTTACTTTTATTAATCCTCCAGCAATATTGTCATTATTGTTTTCTACTATGTCCAAGTTACTGTTGTAAAATTCTATATCGGATATATCGCCCGAGAAGCATGAGCGAAGTCCTCCAACAGTCGTATTACCGGTATTTATGACATTGCCATTACTTATACTAAGATTGTTTATCTTAAAGTTCTTCTCAGCCTTAATAAGCATACTATCTATATCATTTAAAACCAATATCTTGTTATCACCGGTTTTAACATATATTTTACCATCTGAATAGTCAGCTCTGCTTATACCCGCCCCTGCCCAGTCGGCAATATTACTCACATCTGTTCCCCACAATACATTAAACTCCTTATCAAGTCTGAAAAGATGTGCTGTCACATATTGTGTATTTCCCCACCCTGAATTATCGAGTGATTTTTTCATTGCATATGCAACAAAAATATAACCGTCACCATCTTGAACCTTAGTTATGTCAGCAATACCATTTATTGCCCAATTAAGTTCATAAGAACCTGTTCTCTCAATATACGGAAATCCATCATCATCAACAATTCCTACGGGTTCCGTTACTTTCCTCATATTTATAAGTGCATTTGCATATGCCTTATTTACAAACATAGCATTATATATGCCGTCATAACACCGCATACCACAATGGCGTAGTTGAATCACCCATTCCTTGTTAGCTGTAACAGACTTTGTTTTAGAGAACAATGTTATAACTGGTAAGTTATCGTCCGTAGTCTTATAGTCAAGTGTAGATGAAGCATATGCCTGTATCTCTACAATATTATCCGAATCTGGTGCTGCCGTGTAGGTACGTTGTATAAGTTTGTTTGCATTCCCTGCTGCATCACATACAGCTCCCTCAGGATACTCCAAAACATACTCTGCCCCCGACTCTAAATCACCTATTATATTGACAATTACCTGATTGTAGTTACTCTTCTTTGCCTTATCTGAATGTTCCATGCTCAGGTCACGCGACGACAATATTCTTTTCTCAATCTCAACAAGCTTATCAGGACTGTCCTTCTTATATAATTTAATTCTTTCAAATGAACTGCCTTCATATATATAACTGTCAAAGCATGTTATTAACTGGCCATATTTAAAAATAAATCCCAACACATTTTCATCATTGTTTTCAGCATACTCAGGTGATTTTGTATCATTAACAAATCTTACGGATATACTTGCCTTCTCATTGCTGACACTGTTTATATCAATCTGTATACCTGTATATTCACCTCCATAGAACTCACTGCTCGGTGCCGTATTGGGTCCGAAGCTCATCCCCGCATAATAATAGCTTTCCGGAAGTATAATACTTCCAAATGCACAATCATCTTTTCCGTCTGATTCCATCAATCTGAGCAGCTTGAATTCTGACGTTGCCGCATCGTTACTGTACTTAAATCTGCCTATACCCTCGTTAATATCTATCTCAGCATCAACATGATAAATTCTTACAGCACCATTCTCTGCCTTTGCAGAATCCCAGTTATTCTGTTCATTAGTAAACAATTCAAGAATATAGTATTCTGAATAGATATTATTATCTTTTTTATCAGTCACAATAACAGCTTTTGCTTTTCCGTCAGTCACAGGATATAAGTCAATATCTGTATCACTTGTAACAAACACAGGCTCAACCCATCCATATAACATCTTGGTAAATATATTCATATCACCTACATTGCTGTCCAGCATATCAAAATATCCCAAACCGCCAAGTTCTCCAAAATCTTTCATATATCCAACGCCGCGATTTGCCGTATAATAATCTCCCACTCCAAGCAAATGTCCTGTTTCATGAATTGCAACTCTTGCACTTGCATTAGACGGCATCCATACATAGACATTGGCATTAACCCCATCTGCTTGTATATCATATGCAACATAAGTTTTGTATGCCCAATAAAAATCGCCATAATCATCAGAATCGCCTGCATACATTATATACATTGCATCTATAAATCCATCCCCATCTGAATCATATCTCGAGAAATCCACTGTACTGTCATATGCATCTATAATTTCCTGAATTACAAGTTCACGACCGTCTTCCGCATTCTGATAGTACTCTTTTGTATTCGATAGTGTAATCCAATCATAAACATCTCCGCTTATATTAAGCTGTCTATATGAAGAGCGATTATAATATCCGGTAACTCCTTCCACAGGAAATAAATCCGAATTAACGTCTTCATTAAAAAGTGTGTTTTTAACATTATTCGGTGTTATCGTTGCATCTTCGTTTTTCACATCGGAAAACTGTACAAGAAATACAGGGATTGTAACATCCCCTGTTGACGGCATCGCATTAAGAAAAGTATCAAGAACAATTTCTTGACCAGATGCCTGACTTGAATAACTATCCAAGTCATACTCAGATGCCATATTAACATATCTTGATAATATATAAGCATTGTTATTAACACTTTCCATAAATTCTATTCTTTGTTCCCATGTACCGTCATCAATCCATTGCTGTACCTGTTCATCAGATGGTGCATCATAGTTTACAGTATCATATCCTGAATCCTCTGCTTCTGCATATACGTCATGTTGAAGTCCTAATGAAAGTGCCATTACCACTACTGACAAGACAGCCGTTTTCAATCTCCAGGTTCCTTTTCTAACCATTTGCATTACCTCCGCTCATATTATTTGTTAATTTTATAATTCTACGCAACCTATATAAATCAATTACATTTAAGACTCATAAAATTTTCAACATAAAAAGGACGGCATTTTCAGGTTCCATTTCCCTAATTTCAAGACACAGGAACCTGAACACCGCCCAAAATTACTGTGCCATATGTCCGTCACCCTGCATATACACAAAGTTTCCGTTCCAGTCATAGGTGTAAGTATCTACCA
>CAMEEX010000146.1 GCA_945915235.1 uncultured Clostridia bacterium
CGTTGTCGTGCTGGCTTCATACGCTCCTCTTTTTGCAAGGCTCGGCTACGCACAGTGGACTCCTGACATGATATGGTTCGACGATGCGACATGTTTTCCTAGCCCGAACTTCCTTGTTCAGAAGATGTATTCAGGGAACATGGGGGATTATGTCGTTGAAAACCGCATGGACGGCGATGCTTTTTTATCTGATCTACGCAGACAAAATATTTTCCACACGGTATCCTACGACAGTTCAGAGAATGAGCTTATCATAAAGCTTGTAAATCCGTGGGATTTTGACTGCGTGGTGACAGTGGATACGGAGGGCTTTGAACCCGACTACAGCAAAATTCACTGCATCATAATGGGTGAGGTTGAGAAGGACGCCTACAACAGCACGAGATGTCACGATAAGGTGAGGGCTTACGAGTTCAATCTTGAGACTACATTTGACGGAAAAGTGCCTGATACGGGAAGGTTTAGTTTGAGGGCGTGCACCTTCAGTATATTCAGAATTAAATGTTTTAAATGATTAAAATAAAAAACACAAAACAGGAGAAAAAATGAACTTACGCGAATATCTTAAAAATAACAGGCTTGCGGCGGACGGAGCATTCGGAACCTATTATGCGGAAAAATATGGAGCAGATGAGCTGCCGGAGGCGGCTAATACATTGCACCCTGAGAGGGTTGTGGCAATTCACACCGAGTATATAAATGCGGGCGCGCGTTATATAAGGACGAACACATACGCATCAAACAGCAGCCTGCTGTCCGATAATGAGGATAAGGTTGATGAAAATATAAGGGCAGCGGTGGCGCTTGCGCGCGATGCCGTGAAAAACAGCGGTGTAACCCGGCAGGTCTATATTGCGGGGGATATAGGTCCCATACCTGATGGTACAGACTTTGTAAGAAACGGGAAGGACAGGGAGTATGTGCGTCTGGCGTCAATTATGCTTGAACAGGGAGTAGATGCGGTTCATTTTGAGACATTTGCTGACTATGAGGATATTCTGCCTGCCATAAAGTTTCTGAGAGAAAGTTCAAAGGATATATTTATAAGCATCTGCTTCAGCGTGAACCAGTACGGCTACAGTGCGGCAGGGCTGAGTGCCAAAAGACTTATATCCGACGCCTCCAAGCTTGATGTGGACGCGGTCGGACTTAACTGCGGTGTCGGCTCAGGGCATATGGCACAGCTTATCGATGAGCTTGGACTCCCTGAGGATAAGTTCTTTGTGGCACTTCCAAATGCAGGCTATCCTAATTTTACGAGAAATCAGATGCACTTTGGCGGAGCACCGGCTTATTTTGCAGGAAAAATGACGGAAATTGCAAAAAAGGGTGTGGATATCGTAGGCGGCTGCTGTGGAACCAGACCCGATACGATAGAGAGAATGTGTACAGAGCTTGAAAAGCTTCCAAGATGTGAGAAAAAGACACCTACGAACAATGAAATTGAACCAAAGCCGACAAAGAGAAAGGGTTTTCTATATGACGAGAACGGTGAGATAAAGAAAAAGAAGTTCATAGCTGTTGAACTTGCACCGCCGTTCAATGCCAATGACGAGAAGCTGCTCGAGTCGGCACACGCGCTAGTGGGAATGGGTGTTGATGTCCTGACCTTTCCTGATTCACCTTCGGGACGTACAAGGGTCGACTCTGTCCTGATGGCTGACAAGGTGCACCGCGAGACAGGAATGGACGTTATGCCTCATATATGCTGCCGTGACAAGAATGCGGTGGCTATGCGCTCCTTGTTCATGGGTTCGGAAATTAATGATATTTATAACATGTTAATCATAACAGGCGATCCTCTTCCGTCGATGGTGAGGGAGACCGTGAAGTCGGTGTTCAATTTCGACTCGGTGGGGCTTATGAAGATAGCGCAGGAGATGAATGATGAGGTGTTTGCCGACAGTCCGCTCTGCTATGGAGGTGCCATAAATCAGGGCAGAAAGAACATAGAAGTTGAACTTGGGCGCGTGAAGAAGAAGCTGGCGGCGGGTGCACAGTTCTTCCTGACACAGCCTGTGTTCTGCGAGGAGGACGTACAGCGCCTCAGATACATAAAGGAGGAGACAGGGGCGATAATACTTTGCGGAATTATGCCTTTAATCAGCCGCAAAAATGCTCTTTTTATGAAAAATGAGATTGCAGGCGTGAACGTGCCCGATGAGCTTGTGGAGCGCTATCCAGAGAACGGAAGCAGACGTGAGGGAGAGGCTGTTGGAATTGAACTTGCAAAGCAGATGATTGCGCTCACACAGGATTTTGCGGACGGATATTATTTTGAGTTTCCGTTTAACAGGACATATATGTTAAAAGAAATCTTGAACTCATAACAAATAAGTTCAAATACTTCTTGAAAAGTTCAAAACATAGTGGTATAGTGGAAAAGGTTGCAGGGTAACGGGTAAACAGTGAGGAATAAGGAGGTTTTATATGTCAGGAATTGCACAGAGACTTAGAGAAGCGATGGAGGCCAAGGGGCTAAAGCAGGTTGATGTAATCAGGCTTGCGGAGCCTATTGGCCGTGAATGTGATGTGCACATCGGAAAGAGCCATATGAGCCAGTACCTCAGCGGAAAAAGTGAGCCGAGGAAGGACATTTTAGGGGTTCTCGCTAAGGCACTGGACGTGGACGAGAAGTGGCTTGCGGGAGAAGAACCGGAAAAACCGATGTGCGATATAGAGAGTTCAGATAAAGCATATTCAGAGAAAATGGGAGATAATGTTATGAGACAGTTTTCAAAATCATCAAAGCTTGACAATGTACTATATGATGTAAGAGGTCCTGTTGTCGAGGAGGCTAACCGCATGGCTGATGCGGGAATGCATATTTTAAAGCTCAATATCGGAAACCCGGCACCGTTTGGTTTCAGGGCACCTGAGGAGGTCGTCTACGATATGAGACAGCAACTCACCGACTGCGAGGGATATTCCGATTCGAAGGGACTTTTTTCAGCGAGAAAGGCAATCATGCAGTACGCGCAGTTAAAGAATATTCCGAATGTTGAAATCAACGACATTTATACGGGCAATGGTGTGAGCGAACTCATCAACCTTAGTATGCAGGCACTTTTAGATGATGGCGATGAGATTTTAATTCCATCGCCTGATTATCCGCTCTGGACGGCGACAGCGACGCTAGCGGGCGGCAAGGTTGTCCACTATCTGTGCGATGAGCAGTCCGACTGGAACCCGGATATCGACGATATCAGAAAGAAGGTCAATTCAAAGACAAAGGCAATCGTAATAATAAACCCTAACAATCCGACAGGTGCGCTCTACCCGAAGGATGTTTTGGAGCAGATAGTTCAGATTGCGAGAGAAAATCAGCTCATAATTTTCTCAGACGAGATATACGACAGACTTGTCATGGATGATGGTGAACATATTTCCATAGCGTCGCTTGCACCGGACGTATTCTGTGTAACCTTCAGCGGACTCTCCAAGTCCCACATGATCGCAGGTTTCAGAGTCGGCTGGATGATTTTAAGCGGAAACAAGGAGGTGGCAAAGGACTATATCGAGGGCATCAACATGCTCTCCAACATGCGCCTTTGTTCAAATGTTCCGGCGCAGTCGATAGTTCAGACCGCACTCGGCGGCTACCAGAGCGTGAAGAACTACATTGTCCCGGGTGGACGTATCTACGAGCAGAGAGAGTTCATGTATAAGGCAATCAATGACATTCCGGGACTCAGCGTCGTGAAGCCGAAGGCAGCTTTTTATGCTTTCCCGAAAATCGACGTGAAGAAGTTCAATATCACGAACGACGAGAAGTTCGCATATGATTTCCTCAAGGAGAAGAAGGTGCTCTTAGTTCACGGCGGAGGCTTCAACTGGAAACAGCCTGACCACTTCCGCATCGTATACCTTCCGAGAGTGGAGGTGCTTGACGAGGCACTTGGAAAGCTCGGGGAGTTCCTTGAGAATTATCACCAGTAAAAATGAATAAAGGTAATTGAATTGTACTTTGAGTGTATAACGTGTTATATTTATGCATATCGGCTTAGTTGCTCAAATTTTACACTAATTTGGAGGAGCACATGGAGAAGAAAAACGGTTCGGGAAATTTAGGGAGAAAGATTATAAGGCGCATTTCGATGGTGCTGTTTCTCTGTGTGCTCATTCTGCCGCAGACCTCGTGGCTCATCTTGAAGCTGGTGTGCGGGAATAACGCACAGGTTATGGAAAAGCTGGACTACGACCTAGGAGAGAACAGGGAGCTTGCGGATTTTCCGAGCGGCGGGGGCATCGGAAATATAACGTCGGAGCTTGAGGCGTACTACAATGACCACGCGCCGTACAGGAGTATTCTTATAACAATCAACAGACGAATTAATTCCAAGCTTGAACGGGCATACACCTTAAATGTACAGCCCGTTCTTGTTGCGCTTGCGGACAGAAGCCACAGGGCGTCGAACACAGGCAGCGAGCCGGAGAGTTCAAATGAAGGCGTGACCGAGCCTGAAAACAGTACGCGTTTTGCTGACGGGAATAAGGACAACGGGAATGGAAGTACGGCGTCAGGAGATGGCACATCAGGAAATGCATCGGATAACATGGGAAGCATATCCGGGAATGTGGACAATGGTGAGATGTCGGGCGGAATGGCTGAAAATACGGACGGAGCTGGTGTGCCGGGAGATGGCGTATCGGACAACTCATCGGATAATAATGGGAGCATATCAGGGAATACGAGTAGTAACGAGACGGCAGGAAGTGAATTAGAAAATACGGACGGAGCGGGTATACCGGGAGATGGTACATCAGGCAATGTATCGGGAAACACGACAGCGGAGAGTGAACCGGACATTAATTACGGCGGACAGGAAAATAATAATGCGGGTGATGTCGACACCTCAGCTACACAGCCATATTTTCCTGCAAGGGAGATGAACGGAACAATATTTGGCAGGGACGACTGGATGTTCTGCAATTACGATAACAGCATCGGATATTACTGCGGAAGCAATCTGATGACCGAGCAGCAGATGAAGGACAGGCTGAGCCTGATGCAGCGGCTTCAGCAGATTTGTGACAGCCGCGGGGTAAAGCTGGAATTTATGATTGCACCTAATAAGGAGCAGGTTTATTCGGAGTTTATGCCGACCTACAACATCGAAAACAGCTACAAAAAGGTTCCGAGGTTTGTTGATTATGTAAAACAAAATTCCTCCGTAAAAATCATTTATCCGATTGACGAGCTGCGCGCCGCAAAGGACACGATGAGCACATACTATAAATATGACACGCATTGGAACCATTATGGCAGCTTTATAGCGACACAGGCGCTTTACAAGGATATGGGGCTTGATTATGTGTCACCGGACAGCGTGAGTTATTCGGAGGGAAGCTGTATATGGGGGCTCGTCATCACGGCGGGGCTGAGCTGGAAGGACTATGAGAGGGACTATGACCATACAGCCGATTATAAGCCGGAAATTGAACTTTTTAACACGGATGGAGTTATAGACCATATTCATACAGAGAAGAGTGCCGTCTACAGAACCGACTCCATGGCGCAGAACAACAGCAATTTTGTGATGGTGGGTGACTCCTTCAGGCTTTACATGATGCCATATCTTGAACGTGATTTCTCGCATGTGAGCATAGCGCACCGCGACAATATCCATGATATCAAAGATGATATCAGGCGGGCGGACATACTTGTTGTTGAATGTGTGGAGAGGCTCGATGACAGCCTCAACGGGACGATACTGGAGCTTATAAATATATTAGGGGTGGGAGATTAGTGTGAAAAATACATCTGATAGCATATTTTCACACATGCAATTTGTTTCTGAGCGAAAACGAATTGCTTTAATGTTAGATAAGAAATCGCCTGCGCGAATTTCACATCGCCTCCTCGCAATAAATCGCTCGGAAATGGGGATTAATATGAAAGTTGTCGTTGCAATCGATTCATTTAAGGGAAGCTTGAGCTCGCTTGAAGCGGGAGATGCCGTCTCAGAGGGTATACATAGGGTGATGCCCGACGCGAAAGTGCAGGTGCGTCCGCTGGCTGATGGTGGGGAGGGGACGGTTGAGGCCCTCACGCTCGGCATGGGCGGGCAGCTTATGAAAGTCATGGTGACAGGACCTCTCGGATCTAAGGTGGAAGCAGCTTACGGCATTATCAAGGAGTCAAAAACGGCAATCATGGAAATGTCTGCGGCGGCTGGGATAACCTTGGTCGGCGAACACGAGAGAAATCCCCTCAATACAACCACATTCGGTGTCGGCGAGATGATATGTGATGCAATCGGCAGGGGCTGCCGCAATTTTATTATTGGTATCGGCGGAAGTGCGACAAACGACGGCGGTGTTGGAATGTTGCAGGCTCTCGGATATGAATTTCTTGATGCCGAGGGCAGACAGGTTCCGTTTGGTGCAAAAGGATTGGAAATGCTTGAAAAAATATCTGGCCGGCATGTAATTCCCGAATTGAAAGAATGTAACTTTAAGATTGCATGTGATGTGAAAAATACGCTCTGCGGGGAGCAGGGGTGCAGCGCGGTTTTCGGACCGCAAAAGGGTGCAACGCCTACCATGATTGCCAAGATGGATAGCTGGCTTGCAAATTACGCACGCCTTACCCATGAAAAGTACGAGTCAGCCGATATGAACAAGCCAGGAACAGGGGCAGCAGGCGGACTGGGCTTCGCATTTTTAGCCTACACAAATGCGGTTTTGGAGTCGGGAGTTAAGATTGTCCTCGACGAGACACGATTGGAAGATTATATAAAGAACGCAGACCTTGTAGTTACCGGCGAGGGAAGGCTGGACGCACAGACCGTTATGGGTAAGGCTCCAATCGGGGTAGCGCAGCTTGCAAAAAAATATGACAAACCTGTCATCGCATTTTCAGGCTGTGTAACAGACGATGCGGTTCTCTGCAATCAGCATGGAATTGATGCATTTTTCCCGATACTTCGCACCGTCACGACGCCTGAGGAGGCGATGGATATGATGAATGCGGTAAAGAACATGAGCGCGACGGTGGAGCAGGTGTTCAGGGTCATAGTTAAGGCGGGAATGGCGAGGTAATAGTGGGAAAAAATGGAATTATTTTATAGCTGTTCTTTCAATTTTTCCAAAATGGCAATAACATCGGGCTCAGAAGGTGTA
>CAMEEX010000147.1 GCA_945915235.1 uncultured Clostridia bacterium
TCTGAGTCTCCAGTCGAGCTGACCATGCCCGACATCCACGGAATACACCTTGACGGCTCCGTTTTGAAGCATACAGTCGGTAAAGCCGCCCGTTGACGCGCCGACGTCCATGCACACCTTTCCCTCAAGTGATATAGCAAAATGTGTCATCGCCTTCTCAAGCTTCAAGCCGCCGCGGCTCACATACTTCATCGTGACGCCGTGTATCTCAATCTGGCTTGTCACGTCGAACATTGAGCCCGCCTTGTCCTCGCGCTGACCGTTTACAAACACATTGCCTGCCATGATGATTGCCTTTGCTTTCTCGCGCGAGTCGGCAAGCCTGCGCTCCACTACAAGCACATCAAGTCTCTCTTTCATAGAATACCTCTGCTACTGTCCAATTTTTCTATAATGGCATCAGCCGTGAAGCCATATGCCTCCTTGAGCTTCGAAACCCCGCCATGAGGAATGTACTCATCGGGAAGTGAAGCATTTATAACCTTTATGTCATATCCGTTCTCGTTCACGGCGCGCAGCACATTCATTCCAAAGCCGCCCGCACCAATGTTCTCCTCTATCGTCAGGAGTCTGTCGTGCTTTGCGGCCAGTTCTGCGATGAGCTGTGTGTCGACAGGGTTTTCAAAACGGGCATTTATAAGGGAAGGATTTTCTCCGCGCGCCTTGAGCTTATCGTAAACCTGCGCGCCCTCCTCTATCGATGCACCGATAGTCAATATAGCCGTGCCCTCGCCGTCATATATGTGCTCGGCCCTTCCGTAACATATCTCCTCCTTGAAATCGGAGAATATGTCCGATACGGCTCCTCTCGGATACCTGATTGCCACAGGTCCGTCATAGCTGTTTGCAAACTCCATCATATCCATGAGCTCAAGCCTGTTCTTTGGTGCCATCACCGTCATGCCCGGAATAATGTTCATATACGAATAATCAAAAATTCCCTGATGCGTCTCGCCGTCGCTTCCGACAATTCCCGCCCTGTCAATCATAAATACAACCGGGAGCTGCTGGATACATACATCGTGAAGTATTTCGTCAAAAGCTCTCTGAAGGAATGACGAGTACACTGCAAAATAAGGCTTTAAGCCGCCTGCTGCCAAGCCTGCCGCAAACGTAACCGCATGCTCCTCGGCAATTCCCACATCAAAAAATCTCAGCGGAAAGCGCTTCTGAAATCGGGTAAGCCCCGTACCGGAAGCCATCGACGCGGTTATCGCCACAATTTTATTGTCCCTTGAAGCCATTTCACAGATTTTTCTTGAAAAAACTTCTGTATACGTTGTCTTAGAGGCCGCTATCGGCTTTCCCGTTGTCACATCAAACGGACTGACACCATGAAATCTTTCAGGTCTGAGTCTGGCAGGCTCATAGCCCCTGCCCTTCTCGGTGATGACATGCACGATAACCGATGTGTTCATCTTTTTGGCAATTTTAAACATTTTGCAGAGCTTTCCTATATCATGTCCGTCCACCGGTCCAAGATAGGTGAGTCCCATATCCTCAAATTTCATTCCCGGAAGAAAGAGCTGCTTAATTCCGCTCTTCGCCTTCTGTACCTGTGATACGATCTTGTCACCGTATACGGGAATTTTTTTTAATGAGCTCTTAACATTGTCATTTATGTCCCTGTACGCATTGTCCCCGCGTATGCCTGTGAGCAGAGATGAGATTGCTCCGACATTCGGTGAAATTGACATATTATTGTCATTCAATACGATTATAAAATTACTCTTGTTTTCGGCAGCGTTGTTGAGTGCCTCCATGGCAAGCCCGCCTGTCAAAGCTCCGTCACCGATGATTGACACCACATAGTTCGTCCCGCCTGCCAAATCTCTTGCCTTCACATAGCCAAGCCCCGCCGATATGGACGTTGAGCTGTGCCCCGTATCAAAGCAGTCGCAGTCGCTCTCCCTTCTCTTTGGGAAGCCGCTCATTCCGCCGAACTGCCTTAATGTGTCAAACTCCTCCTTGCGTCCCGTCAGAAGCTTGTGAGTGTACGCCTGATGTCCCACGTCCCACACGAGCTTATCCTCCGGAAGGTCAAACGATAAATGCATCGCCATTGTAAGCTCAACGGTTCCAAGATTGGAGGCCAGATGCCCGCCCGTGCGGCTTATATGGTCAATCAAAAACTCCCTTATCTCCGAGGCAAGACGTGGCAGATCTTCGATTGGAACATTTTTTATATCGTTAGCTTTATTTATTGTATCAAGTATCATAACATACCTCGTTCCAAACTAATAGCTCCGTCTTACAAGACTGTCAATAAGCCACTGCAAAAAACCTCTCTCTGTCTCGTCCGCCACGGGAATGTCACCAAGAAGCTGCTCCGCTTCATCAGAAAGCCTTTCGACCTCTTTTTTTGCCGTGTCAATTCCGAACAATGTGGCGTAGGTTGTCTTGCCGTTCTTCTCATCGCTGTTGAGCGGCTTTCCAAGAAGTGCCGCATCGCCAACGCAGTCAAGAATATCATCTTGAATTTGAAATGCCATTCCGACATTGCGCCCGATTATCTCAAACTGTTCCACGCATTTTTTATCCGCGCCTGCAAGCGCCGCACCCATCATCATGGACGCCTCGATGAGGGCACAGGTTTTTAATCTATATATATAATCAAGCCTGTCCTTTTCCGGGTGTTTTCCTGTAAACAGCACGTCAACCGACTGACCACCGAGCATGCCGTAGGGTCCCGACTTCTCAGCAAAGATGGTCATTGCCGCTATCATATTGTCCCTGCCTGTGGCATCTGAGACATATGAAAAACCCTTTAGCGCCGTCTGTGTCGACCAGTGAAGCAGTCCGTCCCCGGCTAAAAGTGCACATGCCTCACCGTACTTCTTATGTGTGGTAGGCTTGCCGCGCCGAAGCTCATCGTTGTCTATGGCAGGCATGTCGTCATGCACCAGTGAGTAGGTGTGAAGATATTCCATAGCCGCCATGAAAGGTTCCCTGCGCTCATCTGTGCCGCCCATAAGCCTGTAAACACTGTCAATGAACATGGGTCTTAAACGCTTTCCGCCCACCAGAACGCTGTAGTTCATGGCACTCACAAGCTCTGTAAGAAATCCCTCCTCTGCGGGAAGATATTTCTCTATAACCTCCCCGGCATACGCGGTTCTCCTGCCAAGAAGCTCTTTATAATCAACCATATTATTTGTCATGTATTAGTTTTCATCTCCATCTGAGACCTCAGTATCCGCCTCATTCCTAAGTACTATCAGCTTTTTCTCAACCTTGTCAAGCTGCTGTGTACACTGCGCCGTCAGCCTGACACCCGACTCATATAGCTTAAACGCCTCCTCAAGCGGAAGCTCATTGCTCTCAAGGCTTGTTATTATCTCTTCTAATTTTTCAAAATTCTCTTCTATACTGACACTCTTCGCCTTAGCCATGTCCTAATTTTTCTCCTTATCGGAAACCTCTGCATGAAAGCTTCCGTCTGACATTCTTACCCTTATACGTCCGCCACATTCCACATCATCTATTGTTCTTATCGCACGCCCCTGCTCGTCCTCAAGGTATCCGAACCCCCCGCTTATCTTCGCAAGAGGTGACAGCGCGCCAAGCTTCGCCGCGGACAGCCTGAGCCTGTGCCTGTCGTTTTCGATTATCTTGTCGATATATGAGTCAAGACGCGTCCTAAGAGTATCTAAGTACTGTCTGTTGTCGAGCAGCCTTCTCTCCGGTGCACAAGCCTTAAGCCTCATATCAAGTGCTCCTAAACGGTTTTCGAATGTCCGCACGCGCTCGTCCATGCAGCGGTCTAACATATCGCGGAATCTGACGATGCGCTCGTTCCACTGTGCATAATTGAATACAGCTATCTCCGCAGCAGCCGACGGTGTAGGTGCCCTCATATCCGACACAAAATCCGCTATCGTAAAATCGGTCTCATGTCCCACAGCCGATATTATCGGTGTATTACATTCAAATATTGCACGCGCGACGCTCTCCTCATTAAACGCCCACAAATCCTCTATGCTTCCGCCGCCTCTTCCTATTATAATCACATCGAGGTTCATTCTGTCGAGTGTGCTTATTCCGGCACATATTGACTGTGCGGCACCCTCGCCCTGAACCTTGGCAGGACACAGGTAGAGCTGGACGTATGGATTCCTTCTGGCCGCTACATTCTGGATATCATGTATGACCGCACCCGTCTGTGCTGTCACAACGCCGATGTTCATGGCATACTGAGGTATCGGCTTCTTAAACGAAGCGTCAAACATTCCCATCTCCTCAAGCTCCGTCTTGAGAGCGAGATATCTCTCATAGAGGACTCCCATTCCGTCATGCTGTATCGACTTGGCATAGAGCTGGTACTTTCCGTCGCGCTCATACACGTTGATGCTTCCAGATGCGATGATGCTCATGCCATCATCAAGCTTAAAGCTAAGACCGCGCCTGTCCCCTGCAAACATAACACATGCAAGAGAGCTCTGCCCGTCCTTGAGTGTAAAATAAATATGTCCCGAGCTGTGATACTTGCAGTTGGATACCTCCCCTGCAACGCTCACCCTTCCGAGAAGAAAGTCAGTCTGGAACATATTCTTTATATATTGATTTATCTTACTGACGCTGTATGCGTCCCTGACGTAAGTGTCTGACATTCTTCGCCGTTCCTTACTATTTTACAAGTTTTCCGAGGATACCGTTTACAAATGCCGGTGACTCGTCACCGCCATACTTCTTAGCAAGCTCTACAGCCTCGTTTATCGCAACGCCCGTAGGAACATCGTCATCATAAAGTGCCTCGTACAAGGCAAGTCTTATTATGGTAAGTTCAACCTTGCCCATACGCTCTCTCTTCCAGCCAACCGAGAGCTCATCTATCTTCTTGTCTATCTCCGGAAGCTTCTCCTCGATGAGCTTCGTCCTGTCACTTATAAGCTTCTTGTGCTCCTGTGTAAGCTCAAGCGGCTCAAAATAAAGCTTGTCCTGCTCTGCAAGCTCAGCCGCATCGTGGAACTCCACGCGGAATAGCAGCTTAAATACATGTTCTCTAATCTCACTTCTTCTCATATTACGAAAATCCTTTCAATCCAGCGACAATGAAGGCCCTGAAACGCTCAAGGCCCTCATCATGTTCTGCTTATGTTCTATTTGTTCTCTACCTTAACGCCTGCAATCTTGATATTGACCTCAGCCACCGTAAGTCCTGTCATGGTCTCAATCGCACTTGCAACGCGCTCCTGAATCTTCTCGCTGACCTCAGGGATAGAATAGCCGTACTTGAGAATAACGGATACATATACAACAGCAGTCTTGTCTGTTATCTCCACGGTAACACCCTTAGATAACACTTTCATGCCGAGCTTGCTCACAAGCTCGTTGGTGATATTGCCCGACATACATTCAACGCCCTCGACCTCTGTAGCCGCAAGCCCTGCAACTATGCATACGACCTCATCTGCAACCTGTATATTACAAATTCCTTTATTCTCACATATTGTATATGTGCTCTCACCATTCTTTGACATAAGTCCTCCAATCTGCCTCCATCAGGGAAGCCTGCAATACGGTAATATACATATATTATATCTAATTATTCCCTTTTTTGCAATTAGAAAATATATAACCTCATCACTTCCCCTGTATAGCCTCCCTGAGCCGGCATTTTTATCCGCCCTTATGCTTCAGGATACCGGCGTGGTATCGCCGTAGGTCTCCTGTTCGGTCGTCTCCTCAACAGTCGCCTCGTCCGGCTGCGCCTGTGCCGAGGTCTGTGCGTCGCTTGTCAGACTCACCGATGAGATAGTGATGTTCTCCACGCCCACGCCCGATTTTCTTTTTATTATATCCTCAATCTGTGCCCTCTCCGTATCTGAAAGGCTTGATTTGTTCACAACCACGTCCGCCTGACCATCCGTTATCGATACTATTACATCAACAAAGCCCTTTGCCTCGAGCAGAAGCTCTGCTGCCGCCTCTCGCTCCGCGGTGTCCGTGAGCTCAATCATCTTGCTTACCGCCTCAGCCTTACTTGCCTCATCAAGAGAAGCGTTATTAATTATACCCAAAAGAGATTCCTTATTTGCAGCACGCACCTGTTCCCTGTCGAGCTTGGCATTTATTATAAAATCGGACTGTATGAATCCGTTGTCCACTGTGCTCACGCCCGAATTGCTTCCGGTCAGCACGGCTGCACCCGGGTCAGTCACCGAAAAATCATCCGGCTCGGCGTCGTTGCTAAGCAAATCTCCTGTCTGTGCATCGGTCTCACCAAGTGCAAGGTTAATGTTCGTCTCTTTCGTTCCTTTGTCATGCTTAGACACAAGATCTTTATAATTTATGTAACCTGCAACCGCTATCATGATTGCAAGCGCAGTTATGATAATCTGATTTTTCTTTAAAATACGCTTCAAGAGCTTATCCCTCCATTTTCATGACTTTGATTTTATTTATTTCTATCCCAAGTACGGCACTCACAGCTTCAGTAAGTCTCACCATCACTCCCGTGTCCGATGCCCCCTGCGCGAGCACGAGCACTCCGCTTATTTCAGGATATACCGTTTTGGTTATATATGGACTTAATGAGCCGTCACTTTCCTTTCCGAATATTACTTTTTCTTCTATCTTTTTTTCACCTATTAACTGTCCATCAGCAGTCACACCATCGGTCTTTGTGCTTTCACTTATGTCACTTTTTACTATCAGCTCCCCTGAGTCTTTAAAGGTAACAAGCACCATAACCTTCCCGGCACCCTCGACCTGTGAAAGTATTTTTTCAAGTTTACCTTCAAGCTCGGACGCATAGTCAGATGTACTTTCCTGCACATGTTCAACAATAGTTGTTGTTTCTTTGGATGTACCGGCATCATCTGCTGCGGCTTTTTCTTTCACAGGGAGCGAAATTATCACAAGCAGCACCCCTCCAAGCAGGATTAACAGCAGCTTATCCTTTGAAAGCTGAAGATTTTTCAGCGATGAAAAGATATTCCCTATTTTCAATGTTCTACCTCAGTTCCAATTCCCTCCTTATCATCCTGCCCATCATATATGTTAATATATATATTAG
>CAMEEX010000148.1 GCA_945915235.1 uncultured Clostridia bacterium
GTCTCGCTCTGCGTCGGTTTAGTCTCCTCAGTCGTTGTCTCGGTCTCGCTCTGCGTAGGCTGTGTCTCCTCGGTTGTTGTCTCTGTCTCGCTCTGCGTCGGTTTAGTCTCCTCAGTCGTTGTCTCGGTCTCGCTCTGCGCCGGCTTCGTAGTCTGCGTTGTACTCTCGGTCTCGCTCTGCGTCGGCTTCGTAGTCTGTGTCGTGCTCTCTGTCTCACTCTGCGTCGGCTTCGTAGTCTGCGTCGTGCTCTCCGTCTCTCTCTGTGTCGGCTTCGTAGTCTGCGTCGTGCTCTCCGTCTCCCTCTGTGTCGGTCTTGTAGTCTCATTCGCCGGCTGAGTTGAACGCTCTGTCTGTCCCTGTGTAGTGGTAATATTCTCACTTGATTTCGTCACTGCAGTCGTTCCCTCGGTTGCACGCTGTGTTGTCCTCTGTTCCGTGGTTCTTTGCTGTGTCGGTGCGGTTGTCGGATTCACACCCGCTGTTGTCTCCTGCGTCGTCTCCTGCTGCGCCACACATTCTGCGGCGACATAGGCAACCCGCCCATTATATACTATACGGCACCATTCCGAATCCTTCTCGGTATTGATGATTTCCACATTCTCTCCTGCCTCAACACTTCCAAGCACAGCCGCCTCTGTATCGGGGCTGCTGTATATATCGGTGTTCTCTAGAACCTCCAAAACAGTTGTGGTCTCATTTCCCTCAGCTTCAGCATCAGGTTTTACAAAACCCTGTGTGCTCTCTGACTCATCCGGAAGTTCGGCTGCCGACACATTCCCGAACAAATTTGCAAAAACTGCATATTCCCTTGTATCATTCTGTCCGGTAGGTTTAGCGCATGCCGTCAACTGTCCTAACAACACCAGCCCTACTAACATTGATATTCTTTTCCTGTTCATTTACACTCACCTCTGCCGTCTTTATTTTTTCCATTGAAGAATACTTTCTTCTCTTATATGATTCAAGAATTCCATAAGGTACCATACACGCCACAATAGGTCTTAAAACATATATCCATCCCTTCGGAAACAGAATTCCAAGGGACTTAAAATTCCTGTATCTGCATTTTGCCTCATTCCAGCGCTGTCTTATATTGCGCCTGCGA
Organism: uncultured Clostridia bacterium; assembly: GCA_945915235.1. Lineage (GTDB taxonomy): Bacteria > Bacillota > Clostridia > Lachnospirales > Lachnospiraceae > CAG-882. Next base: position 1,106 of record CAMEEX010000148.1, read on the forward strand.
AATGAGCTGCTGTCCTCTCTGTAGCAGAACAAAGTCTCCTGCATATTAGCACCCTTAAGCCCCGCCATTCTCAAGCGCATGAATATCTCATAATCCTCACAACGCAGTGTCTCCTTCGACTCGAGATACCCCTGATTAGTGTCAAATATCTCAGCTCTGTACATAACTGTCGGATGTGCATAAGGTGAAAACCTGAGATAATCCTCCTCGGTCGGTGCCGCAGGCATGCTTCTCTTACCCCATATGCCGTTATCGTCAAACAAGTCTATGCAGCAGCCGACCCAGGCATATTCAGGATGCGTGTCCAAAAACTCCTTCTGTTTTATCAGCCTGTCCGGATATGAGATATCATCAGCGTCCATTCTTGCTATGTATTTTCCGCGAGCCTCACCGATGCAGGCATTGAGAGAGAAAGCAAGTCCATGGTTCTCCTCCTGCCCGATAAGCTTAATTCTGTCATCGGTTTCTGCTACCTCTTTCAATATCTGTGCCGCTTCCCTGCATGAGCCATCATCATATATGATAAATTCCAGATCACTCATAGTCTGATTCAATATCGAGTCAACTGCCTGAAGTAATATATCTTTGTTAAGCTGATTATAGACACCCATAATAACCGATATCTCCGGCATATCAACATCTCCCATCCTTTTGTGCTTTGCCAACTGCCTTGTCTGCTGTCATATAGACATTACTCATAATCTTCATTGTGTTATGTGTTCCAAAACGGCTGACTGAACTTCTGCATTCCCCTGCAAGCTTCCTGCGGTATTCAATATCTGAGTACATTTTTAAAACGGCGGCTTTCATCTGTTGCACACTATTATCACTGCACACAATTCCGTTCACCCCGTCCCTCACATATTCCCTGGTGCCACGATTATCGGCACATATCACGGGAACCCCGCAGGCGAGAGCTTCAACCGCAGCCATGCCAAGCCCTTCTCTCACGGACGGAAAAGCAAACACATCCGCTGACTGAAGAACTCTTTCCATGTCCGTCCTAAAGCCTATGAGCCTCACCCTGTCCGACAGACCCAGTCGATTAATAAGCGCGCGCAGTTTTTCCTCGTCAGCACCACGCCCACAGATACTGTAGTAAATATCCTTCTGTGTCAGCCCGGCGACAGCTTCTATGACCGTCTGCTGATTCTTATTGGCATTTAACTCTGCCGCAGTCACTATGTGAAACGCCCCTTGCGGGATATGAAGTTCTTCCCTCACCCGCTCTGCGAGCTCAGGTCTTGCAACAAATCTGTCCATATCAAGCCCTACACCCGGTATCAGCTCCACATATCCGCATTTTCTCAGTTTAAATCTGTTTCTAACGGTGTCATAATCCTCCATGTTAATGGTTACTATAACATCCGTCATGCGTGCCATAAGTTTCTCAACCGGGTAGAAAAACATCCAGTTAACCATCGGTGCCCCCTTATAAAAATGAAGCCCGTGTCCGGTATATATAACATATGGCTTATTGCTGCTGTAATGGGCTGCAATTCTTGCACATACTCCTCCCATCGGATTATGGCAATGCACAATCGATATGTTCTCTTCCTCGATTATACACTTTAGCTGTTTTACCGCCCTCAATTCCCTAAAAATCCTTGTCGGTTTCTTTTCTATATCTATGTGGTGAAGTATTATACCATCCTTTTTTAGTTCATTTTCATCGAATGTATACATCTGGTTTGTGAAATTCGATGCATAATGAACCTCGTAACCCATCTGCTGTATTATTTTGACATCGTTTCTCTCAAACTGCGGCAAAAAGCCGCTTGTTGTAGTCACATACAATATCTTTTTCATTGCAATGCTTCATATTCTTCCTTATTATATGTTTTTATGCCGCAACAACAGCAGTACGCTTTTGGTATATGAATTTTGTTGTTTTTTGTCAACAGAATATGAAATTTTTGTGAATTATGGTCATATTAGTACTGTGTATGCTCCTAATTATATGAATGTTGAAGGAATTACAGGTTGTAAATTCTTACTTATATGTGCTATAATAAATCAACGTGATAAAGTATTTGCAATATATTCTGAATTTTTCCGACAAGGAGGCTTATAATAAATGAACACACTCACGGTAGGTTTTATAGGCTTAGGTTTAATCGGCGGCTCCATAGCAAAGGTGCTCAAAAAGAACCGTCCTGACATATACACGATAGCATACAACAGGAGCGAGGCGCCTTTAAGACAGGCAGTTGCGGACGGCGTTATTGACAAGGCAAGTCAGATAGACGAGTCCTTTCTCGCCTGCGATTTCATTTTCCTGTGCACACCCGTAGAGTACAACTCAGTTTACCTTGAAAAGCTTACACCCTTCATAAAAAAGGGCTGCATCGTCACCGATGTAGGCAGCGTGAAGGGATATATACATCACACCGTCGAGCAGCTCGGTCTTGAGGACTGCTTCATCGGCGGACACCCGATGGCGGGCTCTGAAAAAACCGGATATTCCAACGCGTCCGACATTCTTCTTGAGAATGCATTCTATGCCATCACGCCGACCAAGTCGACCACAAATGACATGCTCGCAAGGTACATCGAGCTTGTTAAGCTCACCGGAGCCATCCCCGTCGTGCTCGAACCTGAACACCACGACTACAGTGTAGCCGGAATAAGCCATGTTCCACATATTATTGCAGCCTCGCTTGTCAACCTCATCAAGCACTCCGATGACGAGAACGGAACCATGAAGCTTCTCGCCGCCGGCGGTTTCAAGGACATAACCCGAATAGCCTCCTCATCCCCCGAGATGTGGGAGCAGATATGCACGACCAACACCGACGCCATCGTTAAGCTTCTTGGTGACTACATAGATTATCTAACCAGAATTAAGAATATCGTCTCCTCAAAGGAACACGCAGCACTCAACGCCTTTTTTGACGAGGCGAGACAGTACCGCAACTCCGTGGCTGACGGCAGACGCGGTCCTATCATATCCGAGCATGTCGTCTACTGCACTATACAGGACAGGGAGGGCGCACTTCTTGACATTATAAGCAGAATAACCGCCTCCCACATAAGCATAAAAAACCTCGCCATCGTAAACAATCGCGACAGCGAGGAAGGTGCACTCAAAATTTTCTTTAACGACGAGCTTGACAAGCTCGCGGCAATCAATGTGCTGGGGGAGTCCGTTGTACAGTGACAGGGCTATTATGCTATTGAGCATTAATATCTATTTGAAGAAAAACGCTATTTGATTATTTTTTCTCCGCATAGTTCTCTTGCTATCAGCTCCGAGAGCGGTTCCATCGCATTTTTGACCTCCTCGAAGCTGTTAGTCTGCGCTCCCGCCTCTATGAGCATGCTCCGCTTACAAAGGTGCAGATTGTATCTGTACGCTTCAATATATATGCATCTGAAAAAATCCGGATAATAGGTTTTCCCGAGCAGATACATCTGATAAGTCAGCGCAAGATTTTCCTTGAGATATGGATTGTAGAGATAATCTATTGTTCCCTGATTGTTCGAATAGCTTATTCCATTAAACAGCATAACCTTCGCCGTCGTTTTGCCATTAATATCCGTCACAAAATGCAGGTTGTCGTTCACTCCGTCCCTGTGCAGATCGATAATCATATCAATCTCCGGATGTTCCGCCACAAACGCTGTAAGCTGCTGTTCAGCATAGGTATAAGCCTTGCTTCTGTCAAGATTTCCTTCTATCATGTCAAACTCCGTCGTTATATGTATAACCTCAAAGCCATATTTTTCCCGTAAAAGCTGTTCAAGATAGTCCCCCACCTGCACTATCGTCATATTGCTGCCCTGTGAATCGGCAAACGCCTCCTGCGAGTGCGTGTGATAGATGAGAATACACGGCGTCTTTCCCGAAACCGACAAATCCGTCTCCAAAAATTCCTTCGGCTTTAGCAAATCACTTGACAGAGCCGTGTGCGCCGGAATTACATAAAAATTGTCATGTACAAAATTAAAATTTATTAATCTATCGTATGTATACGGCACCGAAGCGCTGACAAGCGGAATACTGCCGGCAGGGATACCGTAGCCGGAGTTGTCGCCGGTTGAGTTTTCGTTGTCGTTTGCGGCGGTATTATTGTTGTTTCCGGTTGTGTTACGGTTGCTATCAGCTCCGTTGCCATTCGCGGTTCCGTTGCCGGTTTCGGCGGTGTTGTGATTAGAAGTCGTTCCGTTGCCATTTGATGTACTGTCACCGTTTCCTATTGTATTTCCGTCCGCAGAGTAGGTGCCCCCTGTTCCATCGCCATTTCCGTTCACGGTGTAATTGCCTCCTGTTACATCGCCATTTCCGTCTGTTTTTTCTCCGTCACCATTATAGTTAGTTCCATTCGCGTAGGTGTATTTTCCGTCCCCATCAAGGTTTCCCTCCCCCTGCGAGTTCACAAATTCCATGTATGCTATCCCGTCCGCCGGTGCCGCACTCACCTGTGCCTCTGCGTCCTCAGCTCCTACAGCTCCCGCAGCCATAAGCCTCACCACCGGAAATATATTTCCGAACACAATAACCGCCGGGTGCGTATTTCCCTCGTAGTAATAAAGAGGTTTTTCGTAAAATGCCGACGGGCAAAAAGTATTGCATGCTATTTTCCCGCCCAATACCACAATGCGTCTGAGCCCATTTTCGCGTATTATAGAAAAAAATGTAAGCAAGACAAAGCTTGTCAGACACACAAACGCCAAATACTTCGACTTTGTTTTCTGAAATATCTGTCCTCCTGAGGCCGTGCATTTTGATGTTCTGCGTCTAAAAACTCTTCGTCTCCTCACAACGTACTTCCACACATCAAGCTTTATTGCAGTATATTCCTCTTACCCGAAAATGATGTTCGGGTTTTACATCGACATGGAAATATTGATTGCCTCCGATATTGTATAGCTTATCCTTTTCACTGTTTCGTCAACATCTTTTGGCGTGACATACATTCCAAACATGCTCTCAGGTATGAAATCACGCACTATCTGTTTTCTCCTTGAATAGTCCATACTGTCAAGCAGTCCCTCAAGCGCATCACCCACAATGGTCGCCGCATCGACTACCGTCGGAACGCCAATCGCAATCACCGGAACGCCCATGTTCTTGTCGTTTATGGCATTTCTGTGATTTCCGACACCCGAGCCCGGCATAATTCCTGTGTCAGCAAGCTGAATTGTGTTTGCAAGTCTTGTCGTGCTTCTCGCTGCAAGCGCATCAACCACAAGCATGCAGTCAGGCTCCATGGTCTGCGTCACACCGCGCAAAATCTCAGCGGTCTCCATGCCTGTCTGAGCCATGACGCCGGGTGATATCGCACTCACAAAACCGAAGCGCCCATCGTCCTCCACAATCCCCTCCGTGATTTCAAGATTGTTGACCACATACGGTCCCAGAGCATCGGGCGTTGCCTCGCGGTTTCCAAGCCCCGCCACCAGAATATGATACGGCGGTTTCCTGTTCATGTGTTTTTCTATTGTCCTTCTGATATAGCTCGCAAGAAACTCAGACACCTTCCTATGATAACCTCCATCGTTCTCCGAAAGCGGCACTGTCTCAAAGGTGTAATACACCCCTTTAGCCCGCCCCATATTCTTCTCACCGAGCGCATTCAGTATCTCCAGTCTGCTCACCTTGATGCCCGTCTCTCCGTCAGTGCGCTCATCAAACACGACTCCGCTAAGCCTTCCGTCCTCGTCAAGGCTCTCCTTCGTCTCTAGCGCCAAATCTGTTCTTATTTTTAACTCCATGTGTTCTCACCCCTTATCAATTTTTTCTTGCACTTTTTCTGCTCTTCTCTTGGGCTTTCGCGGGTTTTTTGGCTTGGTTTTTCTCTCCTTGCACTTTTTCTGCTCTTCTCTTGAGCTTTCGCGGGTTTTTTGGCTTGGTTTTTCTCTCCTTGCACTTTTTCTGCTCTTC
>CAMEEX010000149.1 GCA_945915235.1 uncultured Clostridia bacterium
CAGGAAGATTTTTAAATTTTATTCCCGGGTCCGACACATTCGTTGTCAGTATGGCGCCATTGTACCTCACCCTTCGCTGGTGGTCATCATCATCTGCTTTCTGAACCTCAATATTCACCTGTTTCCCATCTGACTTGACGCACTTCGCATCAAGAATTACCGAGCGCCCCTGCAGATTAGTTCCCGTCCACTGTGGTATGGTCTCAATAACCTTGAGCCCATTGTCCTCAAGTATCACTCTCAAAATCTCCTCACAGAAAGCTATATCCTCTGCCATCTTTCTGAACATCAAATCATCTATCGGATTTAATGCTCTGACCTCATCACTTACTCTTCTCCCCATGTAACTCCTTTTCTTTATAAGCCAATGCTTATAACCGTACTATAATTCTGGATTTTTCTGGAATGTCACTGTTCTCATGTATTAAACCACTCATAAAAAGTCAAACTAAAAATTCTGAACCTTTAAGTCATATTTATCATACCATATTATATCATTAATGACAATATGTATTTTAACAAATCACCTCATTCGAATATATTTTAAACTGCCGGCTAACCCGATATCAACGCAGCCTGCCACTCCCCGCATAAAGCCGCAAGCGGACTGCAAAACAAAACGAACACGGGCAAACATAAACAAGCACAACCAAAAAACCTACAGCCTCAACCAAGGTCGAAGCTGTAGGTTTCTCATAATTATAAATATCACCCGTTATTAATCAAGATAATACAAGCTCTGCAGATTAAGTCTCATGTATGTGAGTCCGATATCCGAAGAACGGTTATTGTTGACCTCGAACATGAAGGTGTTGCTGACAGACTTAATATCCGATTTTTTATAATAGAAGTAATAGAGCTTATTGTTGTTGAGCCCTGCAAAGTAATTGTTCGTTGAACCCGCGGTGTGAACCGTATCCGCCGCTTCCGAAGCGTCAGCCTCGGCGGTCCATATCTCCGTGATGTAGCCCTTGGTGCCGTCCTTCTTTGTGTAGGAAATGCGGACGTCCATATCGTTGGAGAAGCTCATATCCTCCGGTCTGAAATACACACGCACATATTCAGCGTACTCATCAGGCACATCAGCCGAGTAATCCGTGTCGCTGTTCTTGTCAACGCTGAGGTCGTAGGCAGATGACTGACCCGCACCGATGCCCGCTGTCATGTCCGCCTTCTCAATTCTCACCGTAGGTGCGTCATAGCTTATTCTGTATGCAGCTATCATGGTATTTACAAAAAGCTTTGCCTCCATGTCGCTGTTTACAGCCGAATGACCAACTCCGGAATAAAATACATTACCCTTGCTGTAGATATAGTAGTTGTTGGCAGTATCGTTAGGCGAAACACCGTATGCAAGAGCACTTCCGTCGCCGCCTCCCGCTGTGGAGCTCGTTCTCGCGCTTCCAGTTCCCGAGTTGCCGCTGGCAACAGGGTCGGACAGACAGTACCATACCGTAACCTCCGTATCCTCCATATTGAGCTGATACCACTGTGCATGTGTCTTTGCTATAGGAAGGACATCGGATATCTTATAAGGATATGTCGTTATCTGTCCCTCATTTACCTTTGTCGCCGTCGTGGTCAGATCATTGGTATTCGCAAAGCCCGTCGTGCTCGATACGCTGTTCTCGCTCACAACAGCATTTCCCTGCGGGTTGGTTATCATGTATCTGTATGGAAGCTTATTGTTCTTATTGGTATTACTCCAGTCGTCAGTCTGATTTTTCGTCCAGCCGAGCTTCTTCATCGCATAATAGGTGAAGCCCTGCTTCTGGTCACTCGAAATCTCATCGTAGCTTATCGAAGCCTGATACTCTATGAGAGCATTCTTCATCGCCTCGGAGAGCTCCGTGCTCACAGCCTTATAGCGGTTCATACCCATGATATCACGCATCATCGCATTCGCCGTGTAACCGAAGGTCTTATTTCCATTGTATTTAAGGTTATATATGGAAGTAATATCATGCGTGTAAAGTATGCTCTTTCCAAGCTTGGTGTAGTACTGCAAATATTCAACAGCTCCGTTGTCATTGCTTAAATCTACTCCGCCATAGGTATCTCCGAAGCCGACGATTATCATATTGTAGGAGCTCAGCTTTCCGATTTCTTTGCCGTCAAGCTCCGACTTAATCTTATGTCCTGAGTGGTCAAGCTCATCGGAGACGCTCGCAAGCACATCGGACGCCGGGTTGGTGCTGCTTATGTCCTTTGACATGTCAAAGGAGAAGCCATCACCCTTAAAGAATTTCTCGAAGTCATTCCATGTGATTGTCCTTACGGTCACATCAAAGTCATTGAGATTGGAATATCTCTTCTTAAACAGCTCATCATTCTCGAGATTTAAAAGGCTCGCATCATTCTTAGGCATAATCTGAAGCACCTTTATCTTCTTTTTCTCCGTATCTGAACGGAGTCTGACAGCCGAAGAACCTGTCTGCGTGTATCTCACATCGGAATTGTTCAGTTTGTAGACCTCAATCTTCCACTGGACTATGCCGACAATGCTTGATGCCACCTCATAGGTGCACACATTGTCGCCCGATACAGCCGTTCCCTCCTTTACAATCTCATTCGCGGTAAACTTGCTGTCCCTGTCCTGATCGACATAGATACGGTAGTTGTAGCCCTCTTCCGGAACATTGAAATGAGGAACATTGAAATGATATTCCATATAGGCATTTCCGCCTCCGTTGGTCGGAAGGTAGTTAGGGTTGGATATCGTAGGATTTGACTCGCTTACCGTCGTTCCGTTATACAATGCCGGAACAGATGTAAAGGTCACACCCTCGGACCTGTTTCTCAAGCTGTCCTGAAGCCTCTTCGTATCAGAGTACAGATAAATGCCGTTCACATCTGTATCCGTGTTCTTATAGGCGCTCACAAGGCTGTATATGTTCGAGCTTGTGTCTATAAAGAAACTCTCAAGGTCATACAGATACTTTTCTGCGACTATAGGCTTGCCCGATGCTATGAAGCTTATAAGCTCATTCTCCTTGATGTTGGTTATATCATTTCCGGCAAAACGAAGCTCCTCACTTCCCACAACGCCCGTACCGGCATTGTTGTAGATAAATCTGACAGAACGGTTACGGTTGCTGCCCGTGTAACAGGTAGATATCATCTTGTCACCGAGATGGAAATATATCTTTCCGTCGAGAGAGTCATCGTTGAAATCGGTGATTGTTGCCGATACACCCCCGCCAGATAAATTTACCCACTGGGTCTTTGTGTTGTAGGCACCGATATCGAGTCCGATATATATAAGGTCATACTCACTGTTGATGTCCTCAACCTTTCCGATATACTCCGCGGTTGTCATGTGAGTTACCTCTATCTTTCCCTGAAAATCAGGTATAAGCCGTCTTATGAAATTCTCGCTTCTCGTCCAGTTAGGCTTGCTGGAAGTGTCCAGTCCCACGCTCGGCTCAATATCCAGCACCTTTAATGTGGTGTCCTTGCCGTAATAAGGCTTTCTCTGGCTGATGCCGAGAATGTATCTGACCGCATCGGACGAGTCGGCTTTTCCCGCATTGTACTTGAACTTATCCGCATTCTCATCAAGATAGTCCCTGAAATCACTGTACAGGTATTTTCCATCCTGAGTCATATAGTCGGAGCCTATACCGCCATTTTCATTCACAAACTGCATGGTCACGCAGGAGTTGCCGTTGAAGGTGAATATATGATTGTCAACGTAGGTCTTATACTTCTGCTCACTCAGATTTGAACAGCTTCCGTACATGAACCAGTTCTCGGACGATGTAAAATAATTGTACAGATTTCCCGAATAATCGCTATCCATGAGCTGGAAGGTATATCCCGACCAGTAAGTGTTTGAAGGCGATTTCTGGAGCGTATCCACAAGCTTGCCGTCAACTATCTTAATTATCTCACTGCCCGGCTGCAAATAAAGCTGTTTAAACAGGTTAGGGTTCATGGACATGAGCATGACGCTGAGCTTATACACGTTGTTGCAGCTCGAGGTCGCCTGATAATCCTTGCCCGTATCCTTGAAATTCCAGTCAAATATATCTATGTTCACATTATTCTTAGCTGTGAGAGATGTATTCGTCGGCTGTGAAAAATCAAAAAGCCTGTTGTCAATTATTATTGAGGCATAGTTCTCCGACTCCGAGACCTTGTCAAATATCTTTAACGCAACCTCCGCTGAGATATCATTTGTCTCAAAGGTATTTATAGGATAGCTTGTCGTTGTCGATATATGCCCGAGGCGGTTGGCAGGCGCACCGTTTATGGTCTGCTTCCATGCGCTCACAATCTCCGTGTTATGATTTCCCGGAAAAATATAGATAAGGTCCGCATAGTCAACCCATTCCGGCGTGCTGTTAAGCTCCTGTGCAGTGATGGTCTTTATCACGCAGGAGTACTGTGCAGCCTCGTCCTCGCTCAGCAAAAGTGTGTCCATAAGGAAATTTTCCTTATTCTTATATACCTTGTACATACTGCTGACCTCAACCACCTGGTCGACCGCCATAAGCACATCTGAGCCGTCCAGCTTAGAGTTGTAGCTCGTTCTCGTGGTATATATTCTCGCACCCTGCTCCGAAACCGCGTCCTCAAGGTCATCGTCAAACTCTATTCCATCGTACTTGGAAGCCTCAAAGGAGTTCACAGTATGCCAGATATATTCTCCCTGATTTTCGCCTTTTTTCACCATCTTGCCATTGTCAATGGAAAACCAGCCGTTGCCGGAGCCTACATACTCATAGTAACCCTTATGTACAAATGTCCTTCCGCCATACTGATTTATTCTCCAAGCCCAGTTCTCAAGGCTTCCTCTGTAGGAGCCATAGTTGGCAGAATTTCCCTCCGGCTCGTCCATAAAGAAAAAAGTTCCGCTCGGCACATCAGTCACGGTTCCGGTCGTGAGCGTCTCCGACAGTCTCGTATACTCTCCAAAGCCGAACATATCCTCCATTCTGAGCGGTTCGCAGCCGCTCACAAGATAACCGAGCTCACCGCACTCCTCCGCCGGAGCAATCTCTAAAATAACAAACGGTCTCTCCGCCGTACCTCTTGTAATTGATGTGAAATCAGCGTTTCCGTACTGTGGAAGCTCCTCGATATTGTCAAGAACGGCTCTTATAACGCCGTCATTTTTCGCGTTATTCTTAAGTCCCGCATCAAGTGCCCTCTGCACGCTTGCGCTTACCGAGGCATTTACTTCCGCCTGAATCTTAGGAGCCGCAGACGGCTGTGCATTGTCCGCAGTATTGCCGGTATATGCATTTATGTACTGCACCGGCATAAATGCCGCCACCGTCACGACCGACAGCATCGCCGCAATAAACTTTCTCGCATTTTTCTTTAGATAGTTCATATTTCTCATAAACATCAACTCACTTTCCTTCATACTTGTGTAGCTGGTTTCTATGTGCCCGGCTCAAGCTTTTTAAAGCCTGCCGCCGTATTTCTCGGCTTAATCTCTATGTTCTGTGTCAGCTCATCTTTTGAATTGGCAAGCGTAAAGCTGACACTTATTTTCTCAATCCTGTTCGTCTCACTGACGCTGTTATTATAGGTATATATCGTGCTGCCCGAGGCATCTGTCGCCGCCTCCGTGACACCAACGGTGATATCAAAATATCTTACTAACTCCGAAATACAATTTCCCCTGTTGTAATCCACGACCGCACCCGCATCGTATATATACAGGAAGCCCGCATCGTCATAAGGGCTCTCCTCGACCCATATATACTGCTTCGCGGCAGCCTTATCCTCTCCCTCGGCAGCAGGCGTACCGGTCGTAAAGAGAACAACCTTCCTGCCGTCCATCATTTTATCCTCCTCGAGTGTAAAATCCGTTCCCTCGAGTATCGCGGCTGACATTGAGGAGGTGATAAGCTGTGAGTCATTCTGCAAATCTATCGTGGCACTCTGTCTCCTGAAAAAATTCGTGCCGCCGACCATAATAGCAGAAATCATAGATGAGACAATACCCATTATGGCGATGCCTATAAGCACCTCTATGAGTGTAAGTCCCCTGTTATCGGGAATTTTATTCAGTTTATGTACTCTGATATGCCTCATAAACAGCTCCTCTACTTAACCTCATATTTACCCGTTGCAAAGAATATTGTGAGCTCGCTCTCCTTATTTCCGTGCTCGGCTCTTATCGTACCCGTGCCCGAGGTCTGTGTGGCAGTGCCGCCGCCCGCGATAGTGTAATCAAAGCTCTTTATCGCCCCGGTTGATGCGTCGAAGGTCATCACAAAATCCGTAATCTGCCTCTCCGCGCCTGTATTTTCAGTATAATATAAATTGCACTTTTTAAGCTCCGTGACCGTGTTTACCGGCGCCTCAGATGCCGCAGCCTTCTTCGTGACAGTCATGCTCACCCTGCCGTCGGCGTCCGTATTGACCGAGAAGCTCCAGCCATACGACAGATTCTGTGTCATAGTCTTCTGCCTCGTCTCCTGGATACCTGTAGCGATGCTCTTTGTCACATTTGTCATGTTGCCCGCCTGTATAAGCCCGAGTGTCGCAAAGGAAACGCCGATAAGTATACCCATAATGGCAATGACAACCAGCAGTTCAATCAACGAAAAGCCTTTATTTGCGGTTACTTCCCTGCTTTTCATATCGGCATTTTTCCTCCTTTTCTTAGCATTTATTCAGACTCCGTCTCTGTCTGCGCTGTCGCGCTTCTTCTGTAGTTGGCGATATTGATACAGTCCGAAGCCTCGTAGCTGTTAAGATTGCCCTTCTCCTTCTCGTCAGGCTGCTTTGCATGTGCGCCGTCATTGTAGCCGATATGTTTTCCTATATCTACCACATTCGTGCCGTCAAAATATCCTCTGACTCCCGGAAGTGCCTTCAAAATCACATCTATAAGCTCAGGTGCCGCAGTATATGTGCCGCCCTCAAGCTTGATATCGCCCGTCGCTATGATGCAGCCCACAAAATCCTGATCCGCAATGACATCGCCGT
>CAMEEX010000150.1 GCA_945915235.1 uncultured Clostridia bacterium
CCGCTTCATTCAAGCTGTCAAGGTTGCTTGTAGGCTCATCGAGAAGCATAAACGGAGCATCATGCAAAAACGCCCTCGCAAGCCCTATTCGCTGCCTCTCACCGCCTGATAAGGTATCTCCTAACTCCCCGACCTGCGTGTCGTAGCCGTCCGGCAGGCTCATTATAAAATCATGCACCGATGCCTTCTTGCAAGCTGCCTCGAGCTCCTCTTTCGTCGCATCAAGCTTCGCAATCAGGATATTGTTTCTTATCGTGTCGTGGAAAAGATGCGTGTCCTGGGTGACAAAGCCCTCCATCTTTCTCAGATTGTCCGTGTTGATATGCTCAATATCACGACCGGATATCTCGATGCTTCCCTTGTCGATTTTCCAGAAACGCATAAGCAGCTTCAGGAATGTTGACTTTCCGCTTCCGCTCTTTCCGACAATACCGATAACCCTGTTCTTAGGAAGCTCGACGGAAAAATCCTTCAATATATCCTCACCATCGTATGCAAATGTTACGTTCTGTGCTCCCGCACCGTCGAATGTGATCTCCTTCTCGCCGTTTACGTCCTCGACAAGCGGGCTCTCCTCCAAGATGTCAAGCACCCTGTTTCCCGCAGCAAAAGTGTTCTGCAATGTGCTTCCAAGAGCCGCAAGTGCAACGCATGGTCCGAATGAACTCATAAGCGTAAGCACCGGAATAATAACACCGTCAAAATCCACAAGCCCTTGTCTGTAATAGTGCGCCGCAGTAAAAAGCATTATCATGTCAAAAGCAAGTATCACAGTGTTGGTCACGGCGGTATTTCTTCCTGAATTATTTTTCATGCGCTTTTCATCAGCGGCGAGCGCATCACTTTTTTCATTCATCTGCTCTGTACGTTTTTTACCCTGACCAAACTGTATAATCTCGTCGAGACCGCGGAGACTTTCGAGCACGAAGCTGCTGAGCCCGCCGGACATGGTACGGAATTTCATTCCGTCATCGCCGCTCAGCCTGCTCATAATAAGCGGAATTACTATCCCGACCACAAGGTACGCGCACAGCGCAATCAAGCCGAATACAGGGTTAAAGCTTCCTATATACAGACACATTATAATTGTAAAAAGAAATGCTATGCATATCGGAGAAATCGTGTGTGCATAGAACACCTCCAAAAGCTCGATGTCAGAGGTAATGATGGATATGAGATTTCCTCTGTCCTTTCCCTCAAGCTTGGCAGGACATAAGCGCCTGAGTGCCCCGAAAACCTTGTCCCTGATAAGCGCCAAAAGTTTAAATGCTATAAAGTGGTTGCAGCCCTGCTCCGCGTATCGGAGTCCTGCTCTTATAAGTGCAAACAGCACCATGCATGTAAAAATCATTGCCACATTAAGGCTGTTATAACCAAGATAAGCAAGCAGTGCATAGCCCGCAAATATGGTTATAAACGAAGCACAGAGATGACCTGCAAGTCCCATTGTCACCGCTCCCACCATAAATCCCGTGAGAGGCTTGACAAGACCGATAAGCTTCATGCATACAGCGAAGCCGCTTCTTGTTTTAGTATTTTTAATGCCGTTATTATTGCTGTTACTGCCACTCATTTTTTCTGGATTTACACCGTTCATTACGCATCTGCCTCCTTTCCGAAATTCTCAATACTCTGCTGTGCGTTCCACAATCTAGCAAACTCACCGTTCTGTGCAAGAAGCTGCTCATGTGTGCCGCTCTCAGCTATGTCACCCTTTCTCAGCACATAGATGCAATCCGCGTTTTTGACATTTACAAGCCTGTGGGATATGAGAATAATTGTCTTTGTCCTTGCAAGCTCCGTCACAAGCTCCATAATGTCGTTCTCACTCTCGACATCAATGTTCGAGGTTGCCTCGTCAAAAATATAAACAGGTGTGTCATGAAGCAATGCCCTTGCAATTGAGAGCCTCTGTCTCTGTCCTCCCGAAAAATTGCCTCCGGCCTCGCCGACCGAGGTATCCAGCCCCTGCTGCTCCCTAAGAAATGCATCAAGCTTTACCTTTTTAAGAGCCGCCCACAGCTCATCGTCGTTTCCGTCAGGCTTTCCCATAAGAAGGTTGTCCCTGACACTTCCCTTAAAAAGAAAGCTGTTGTGGCTTATGTAGGTGATATTTTTCATAAGACTGCTCTCTGAAATCTTCGAAAGCTCAACGCCGTCGATTGTCACCGAACCTGTATATCCCTTGTTTCTTCCCATAAGAACTGCCGAGAGTGTCGATTTTCCACACCCGGACTCACCAACTATCGCGGTGAAATTATCCTTCTTAAATGTCACATCAATGCCGTGAAGAATTTCCCTGTCCTTCTCGTAGGAATAATGAAGGTCATGGCATACGATATCGCCGTCGCCGCATGCAGCCTTACCGCCGTCATTTTTTTCCGCATTATCATTTCCCGGCTCAGGCAGCTCAAGAAGCTTAAAAATCTTGTCGCTCGCCGCCATTCCGTTCATCGCAATGTGGAAAAACGAGCCAAGCTGTCTCATCGGCAGAAAAAAGTCCGCCGCAAGCAAAATGATGAGCAGGCAGCCCGCCAAATCAACCTTCCCCGCATTGAACTGGCTTACCGCAAGTATCATTCCCAGAGCCGCACCGCCGTAGGCTATAAAATCCATAATCGTTATGGAGTTGAGCTGCATCGTGAGCACCTTCATCGTAATCTTGCGGAACTTCTCGGACTCCTCATTCATCTTCTGATGCTTGTACGCGTCCGCGCTGTACACCTTGAGCGTGGTGAGTCCCTGAAGGTTTTCAAGGAATGTATCTCCAAGAGCCGTATACTGTCCCCAGTATTTTGACAAAAGCTTCTTCGCCCATGTCTGCACGAGCGCTATCGAAACAGGTATAAGCGGCACGCACACAAGCAGCACAACCGCCGACAGAACATTTACCCTGACAAGCACCACAAACAGCGTCAGCGGCGCAAGCATGGCATAAAAAAACTGCGGAAGATATGCGCCAAAATATGTCTCAAGCTGGTCCACGCCCTCTACAGCTACCTGTACTATCTCTGATGTCTGCACGCTCTCCTTATAGCTGAGTCCTATCCTGAGAAGCTTCTCATATATCTTCTCCCTGAGCGTCTTTTTTACCGCCTTCGAGGAAAGATAGCTCATCTTAGACGACAGCCTCGCACACACAAATCTCACAATAACCGCTGCGATTATCACTGCGGCGATTGGTGCAATACCCGCGTCCTCCCTGTTATAAAGCTGCATGAGCAGGCGCGTCACCGCCGTCATCATCGTTATATTAGCGGCAAGTGACACCCACTGGCATACCACATTGCCCGCAATATATTTCTTACTCTCGCTGACCGTATTAATCAGCCTTTTGTCCATCATCATGTGTTATGTAAGCGCTCCTTTTCTTTATATAATAAAATAATAAAATGCCGACGCGCAGCCGCTCGGCATTAGTATGGTATCACAAAAGTTAGATTTGTGCAACAGATGTTAGGTGTAAACTCCTTCCAAAACTTTCTGGACCGCATCTGAATTTATCAATAATTTTATTCTTTCATTTCCAGCTTTAATTTCAGGTTGTCCACATCTAATATTACCTAAATGCTCTGATATACAACAGTTTTTATACCAACATTCACCCATGTTTTCCCCCTTAACAGACCATTTTTCATTTTCTGTAAGTTCTCCAACTAATGATTTCATCACACGTTCTGTAGAATATTTCTTAAATCCCATCAAATACTGTAATGTCTTTTTATCTTCAATTTTTGATATATCTACTCTGTGATTATCTATAGCAGAAATTATTTCTTCCCGCATCTTAATCTTATCTGTCTTACCAGTACCTGTCCACACAATAAGTTTATCAAATGCCAAAATTAAATGCTCAAAACATATCATGTCAAGAATAACTATATGCTTATCAGATTTATCTGCATATAACCTTAACAATCGATACTTATTACGAATATCCTGATTATCAACCACATAATCAAATGCAATATAATAAATATTTCCGTCCTCCGGTTTGACTTTAGAAACCGCTTCCAATATTCCCTGATTACTTTTCTTACTTTCAACTATAAATTTATTTCCAAAGAAAAACTCATTAACTAATTTCCAGAAATGTAATCCTGCCCCGGTATCCTCCGTCCACAAATAATTCATATCACAACTCCTCTTCAAGCGTTATCTTGTTGTTATTAAATTGCAGCATTTTAAAACTTCTGTCTGATACATTAAGCCCGTCACAATTTCTGAGAAACAACATATATTGATTTGAAAGTTCAAAATTAATAAATCGACGAATATCATCATCTATCAAAATATCTGCGTTATCCATTACAATAAAAGAATTTCTGCATTTTTTAAGATTTTCCGCAATATTATCTGTCCTATAATTAAACAACTTAATTGCATTGTATTCATCTGTAAGTCTCAAATCCTCAAACATGTTATAAAGCACTGTTTTGCCTGTTCCGCTATCTCCTCCCACAAGAGTTATTCTGTCATCAAAGGACAAATCATACAAAAAGGGAGCAGCTTTAAAAATAATCTTCTTATAAATCATCTTTCTCTCTTCTTTCATATTCTTTACTCCACCAAGCATTATATCCTGTGCTTCCTGTCACAATCTCATTTTCATTAAATCTGATTTTGGTATTATCCGGTATATCTGTGAAGCTTGGTCTGGACATATATATTTTAATATTATCCATTTGAAATATTATTTTTAAGACATTCGGACCACATTCTTCAACGCATACAACCTTATCCGGGTGTTTTACAATATTCAGCAATGTCTTGCAACCCGAGGACAGATTTCTTATGGTTCCTATCCCGTACTTTGTTTCAATATGTTTATCCGCTTTTAATTCTGCATTATCAATCAGCCGAATGAGCGCCACATCACTTTCCGACATTTCTTCATTGCAAGTGTTAAGATTAAAGTATAAATCATTTTGCAAAATCCAGTCTTTTGAATTTCTTTTTTCTGTATAAATATCAATCACATTATTTGCTCCTTTTATAATTTCTCTAGAATTACACGATTCATTTCATCATAGGAGTCCCAATAATTTTTCTTTATCGACATACCTGTATAGTTAAACAATTCCTGTATCATATCCATTATAGCATCTGGTGAAAATCCTGTAATGTCCTTAATTTCCTGCTCTGTCACGGAAACAATCTCATGCGCCGCAAGATTTCTTATGCTACCCTCCACTTCTCGCACATTGTCTACAAGCTGTTTCAAATGTTCGTCCTGTGAGAAGCTGTCAATAATAGCCTTCAAGTGAATTGAATAAATATCTTTACCAGCAAACTGCTCTCCATTTAAACTAAAATATTTATTCAGTGCATTTAATACACTGCTGCCACTCAATTTACCCTTAGACCATTTTCTTACAACTGTCCCGTTACTTTTATAGCTATCACAATATTTGTTTATATCAATACCGCACTTTTTTCTTAATATAATCTCAAAAAGGTCGACAATCAATGGCGTTATTGAGCGAACAAAATCTACATATTCCTTTTTTCTCAATTTTATATCAATATTAAGTGCATATTCAAAATATTTTCTGTCTGATGATGTTCTCACGGGCAGACAGTTATATCCTGTCTTTTTTATCATTTTATCCACACCCGAAAAATCCAATAGGAGTCTTCTTGATGCCAGATAAATCAAGTCTCTGTACTGTGAATTTTCCTCGGCAGAAAGCGTGTCAGCCGCATCTAAAGCAGCCTGATAATCATAAACCGATATATGCTTTTTTATTATCTCTTCTTTCTTGATTTTCGACAATGTAGGGCACTTTACCTCACTGCACCTGTTGACGGCATTTTCCTGATTGTCCTCATCAAGTTCCCACAAAGCCTTCACATCATACCCTTTATGCACATGCTCGCTTATTCCGTTCTCCGGTGTGGCAACCTGAATTAATTTTGCCGGAAATTCTCCCAGCGTCATTAAAACTAGTAATCCGCTTTTCATCGCCGGAGTGCCTGATGAAATGTTAATTAAAAGCGTGTCCGAATCGTCCATCTTATCATATATTTCTTTTATTATTTCCCTAAAATCCTGGTAAAAATAATCAAACTCATGAACCTTTGTCAGTTCCCTGCGCTCAATAAAATCATACTCAGTGTGTCTGTTCTGCATCTCATCAAGACGGGTCAGACAGTACATGTATCTGTCATCAGCTTCCTGATAATCAAGCATTTCCTTAGACATATACAGAATAACCTTGTCCGGTGTGTAATATCTGCAAATGTGCAAAAGTGAACCATCGTGATAGTTTGTAAGTGAAATAGGATCTGTCCCGCCTACCGGTGAAAAAAGAATTATTTTATTCATAATTAATCTCCCTTATATATTATTTTATTGTCAGCACAATATTCAAATTACAATTACATCTTTATCCTCTATTTTAATATTTTTACCAATCAGCTCGACCTCGCTGTCATCTCTTACTCTGTAAATCCTCACACTGTCAGACTCCAAATCTATAATTCTCGGAACTTCCTTCAACAATTTTCTATACAGCGCATCTGTTATAAATGCCTCAAACGCCGATCTCTGAACTCTAAATCCGTAACCCTTCATTTTCTTCGCAAACCTATATCTACGCCTATTGTCTACTATATCATAAATTATGAGAATGTACATCTTTTTAACAGGCTGTACCTCCTGCATATTCCAAAAATAATTTTCCATAAACTCTTCTCCGTGTAATTACCGTATAACAATAGGAATATATTCGTCTGCATTTTCTGTCTCTATAGCCTTTACGAACCGGCTCACCTGTAAATCCATTGCTCTTCGGAAATTTACGCTATATTCAACATACGACAAATATCTGTTTTCCGTGCGGAACTTTGTCTCCAGCTTTTCAACGTACTTTTTAAATGCTTCCTTTCCCAAGTATACTCCCGGATTTT
>CAMEEX010000151.1 GCA_945915235.1 uncultured Clostridia bacterium
GGTATGAGGGTCTTAGGCTCGATGGTGTCGAGCATTGTTCTGAGATAATATGGCTTTGCATGGCCGCCGAGTCCTCTGTAGTCGTAGGTTATGCCACACACCTCGAGAAATTCCTTCATCTTTGCGAAGGACGGGTCGTAAGCACCGAGAGGCGCACCGTCCATGTGCACATATCTTGAGACGACATCCTTTAAATCGGTGAGCTCGTACATATCGGCGTAGTCAAGCTGTAGAGCATACTTGGACGGATTTTTGATAAGCTCTGCCCTGCTTACAAGCTTCCAGCCGGACGGGATACCCTCGCGGCATATTCTAGGCTTGTCTGCGGACACCTTTGTGCTGTCCTCACATGCCTCCTTGTAGGTCTGCTCGTATACGGCAATCTCGTCCTCAGGGTAGAAGGCAGCTACATAGTCAGCCTGAACAGGGTCAAGCACGAGAGTTCTTCCGTTAGCCTTGAAGGTGCCCAGCATGCGGTGAACGCGCTCCACGTTTCTGTTGTATGGGTTGACAACGATAAGCCCCTCGTCCTCTGTGGCAAGTGCGGCGAGCTCAGCCTGCAGGCCATCCTCCGTCCTGTCAGCCTCGACAGGCTTCTCGAGTGAGAGCATATCGATATCATCGAAGCTTGCTGTAACGCCCTCGGTGATTACCACGTCCGCGCCGTGGCAGGTCTTTCCGAAGTTCTCCGAATAGTCCGGGTGGAAGCCGTGGAAACGGTAATCGCCTGTGTAGCAGATATTTCCGTCGGCTGTTGATATCAGAAATCCGCATGCGCCTACGACATCATGGTCGACAGGCACGCACTTTACCGTGATGTCACCTACGGTAAATTCATCGCCGTACTCAACGCCGATGCAGTTTGGGTGCTCTCTGTGCTCGACATCGCCGTTCTTTGCGAGCTGGCTGTAGAGCTTTAATGAGTCGGCACTCATATATACCGGGATATCAGGGTGAAGGCAGCCAAGACCGCCCATGTGGTCGATGTGCATATGGGAAATCACAAAAAAACACTCTTTTCCGAGTTCTCCGCAAGGGACAAGTCCGGTTTTTTGTGCTGTGTAGCTATCATAAATTCCGTCGGCAGGCGTGAGCATGCCAAGGCGTATATAATCTACGGCAAAGTCGTCTTTTCTCTTGCGGATTTTTGCGTCCATTCTTCCTGCAACAGCAAATCCGAAGTCGAACATGCACTTTGTGCTCTCAGTTTCCACGGCAACAAAGGTACCGCCAATCTCTTTTAAACCATTAAAAAATGATATTTTTGTCATCTTCCATAACCTCCATGATAATTTTAAAACAGCAGATTATTTTAACATAGACAGCATATTTTGTAAATGCATATTTTTAAAAAATAAGAGGGCGCCCATATGGACACCCTCTCTTGGTTTCAGAATAATCTTATTTATTACTTCTGAAGAATATCGTTGACTGCCTTAACTAAAGCATCAAGTGTAGTCTGTGCATCAGCCTCATTGAGAATCTGCTCCTCTAATGTGTTGCTGATAGCTGTCATTACATCATAGCTTCCCTCAAATGCAGGCTGGCTGATGAAGTAAGCAGACTGTGAGTAAGCTGCTACTGATGTAGGGTCAGTTGCCATGAATGTCTGGTATGTCTCAGACTCATAAGCAGATGTTCTTACAGGAAGGTAACCTGTTGCCATAGCCCACTCAGTTGTTGACTCAGCGCTTGTTAAGAACTTGAGGTACTCCCAAGCTGCCTTCTGCTTGTTGGTATCCTGTGAGAACATAACAATGTTAGTACCTGCTGCGTTAGCTGCCATCTCTGTGTTGCTTACAAGTGGAGCAACACCAAGCTCCCAGCCATCTGCTGTGATGTAGGAAGCACCTGTTGATGAACCAACATAGGAAGCGATTAACTGGTTGCTGATTACGTTGGAGAAGTACTTGTCCTCACCAACAAGACGAGCATAACCATTGTTGTAAAGGTTCATTATATACTCTACAGTCTCAAGACCCTTCTCGTTGTCAAATAAAGCACCTGTCTCGTCAATGTAGCCACAGCCGTTCTGAACAAGCATAGCCTGGAACATTCCGGCAAGGTCGTCCCAGCCGATTGCCTCGATGCCCTTCTCATCCTTGATTACCTTAGCAACCTCAAGAAGCTCATCCCATGTTAAAGGAGCGCTTAAACCGAGCTCGTCGAACATAGTCTTGTTATAGAAAAGAACATAAGTACTCTTGTTGAATGGAACGCCGCTGATAAAACCAAACTGGCTGTTCTCATCTCTGTAACCTGCTACGATGTCATCCCAGTTGTCGAAGTCGTTAGCTACGAAATCATCAAGGTGAACAAGCTTATCTGAGTAAGCTGATAACCAGTTGTTGTATGCCTGTGCAAGATCAGGAAGTGTGTCAGCAGCAGCGTTAGCTGTGAGCTTAGAGCTTAAATCCTTGTATGCACCCTGGTTTGTGAGGTTAACTGTAATGCCATACTCGTTCTCTGCATTGAACTTGTCAGTGAGAGCTGTGAGCTCCTCCTCCTGCTTGTTGCTCATTGCATGCCAGAACTCGATTGTACAAGGCTCGATGCCGTTGTCTGCAACTACAGCGTTGCCTGTTGTCTCTGTTGCAGATGTTGACTCTGCTACTGAGGTTGTCTCAGACGGTGTTGTGCCGTTAGTTGTTGTCTCGTTATTGCTGCCATTGTTGCTGCATCCTGTAAGTGTACTGAATGCCATTGTTGCTGTAAGTGCTACAGCAAGACCCTTCTTGAGTTTCATTTCTTTTTCTCTCCTTTTTGTGTACGGACAGACAGTCTGCCCATTTATTGCTTCACAGGTAGTTATGGTACTACCTGATGCAATCCTTTGTCAATATAATTTATGTAAAAAAATAAATATCCCCGCTTAAATAAATTATATCTGTAATCACCGAGTTATATTTTAACTCTTAAGTTGTAGTTTAACTCTTGAGTTGTTCTTTAACTCGTGAGTTGTCTTTTAACTCTTGAGTTGTATTTTAACTCTTAAGTCCACTCTGCGTTACACCTTCAATAATATACTTTCTTAAGAATAAGTATACGATGATGATCGGCATAACCATGATGGTCGATGCAGCCATGATAAGCTGGTAGTCGGAACCTGCCTCCGTCTGGAAACGTACAAGTCCGTTGGAGATTACTCGCATGTTTCTGTCGTTGGTTACGAGTAATGGCCAGAGGAAGGAGTTCCAGCAGCCGATAATGTTAAGTATGGCTATTGTGGTGATGGCACTCTTGTTCATCGGAACCATTATCTTCATCATGAACTTGAAATCGCTACACTTGTCAACCTTGGCTGCAAGATACAGTGAATCAGGCACCTGTGAGAAGAACTGTGTCAAAAGGTAGATGTAGAACACGTTTGACATGTACGGAACAATCATGGCCTGGTATGTGTCAATCCACTTTAATTTGGTGATCGTGATAAAGTTGGTGATTATCAACATCTCGCCGGGTATCATAAGTGTGGCAAGGAAAAGTGAAAATACAAGCTTCTTTCCCGGGAAGTTAAGTCTTGAGAATGCAAAAGCCGAAAGAATAGCCGTTGCAAGCACACCTATTGTCGAAAAAATCGTGACAATGATTGTGTTTAAGAAATATCTTGGGAATGGAGCTGCCTTCCACGCCTCAGCATAATTGGACCACTGCGGCACCGAAGGAAGTAACTTAGGTGGAATGGCGGTAATCTCAGCAGGAGTTTTAAGTGATGAGATTATCATCCACAGGAAAGGCATAAGTGTAAACAGTGCGCCTAATATAAGAATGGCATATTTTAACACCGTAGCTATAATATTCATTATTTTTCTTTTTTTGCTCATATATGCCTCCTACTTCTTTCTTCCCATCATTCTCTGTACAATGGTGAGAACGAGAATGATAAGGAATAATATAACTGCCGCCGCGGATGCAAGACCGTAGTTATGGCTGTTATAGAACTTATCATAAATGTAGTATACAACGGTAATTGCGCTGTTTGCAGGACCTGCCTTGCCTCCCCAGAGAGAGAATACCTCGTTGTATACCTTGAATGCGCTGATGAAGCCCATGATGAACGCATAGGAAATCATCGGTGCAATTCCCGGAACGGTAATCTTCCAGAACACTCTCCATCTCGGAGTCGAGTCAACTCTTGACGCGTTGTAGAGGTCCTTCGGGATCGTCTGGAGTCCCGCGAGGAATATCAGGATATCGAACGCCATGCTTTTCCATACACTGAATATGATGAGTGATGGCAGTGCGTACTTCGGTTTGTTGAGCCATTGTACTTTATCAATTCCGAACCAACTGAGGATAATGTTCAATAAACCATAGTTGCTGTTAAAAATCCAGCTCCATACAAGGCCGATAGCGATAACGCTCGTTACATATGGAAGGAAGAATATTGTCTGGAATAAACCCTGACACTTGATGTTGCTGTTTAAAAGTACTGCAATAAGAAGTGACAACGCTATTGAACAAGGTACAACGAATACAACGTAGATGCTTGTATTCCTGAGTGCCTTTGTAAAATCCTTGTCACCGAATAAGTCCTTGTAGTTGCCAAGGCCAATTCTGCTGTATTCGCCGCTTATCATATTGTAATCTTCGTAAAAGCTCATAAGAAAAGCTCTTATAAGAGGATAAGCAGTAAATAAAAGAATAACTATCAATGCGGGCATCAGATAAATATAGCCCTTCATGCTCTTTTTTTCCATAGTCAGCTCTCCTCAATTAAAATTTGCCTAAGCTCTTCTCATCAGCGTCAAAAATCATAATCTGATTTTTGCGGGCGCGGATAGTGAACTCATCACCCTCTTTAATTGAAAGATCTGAATGAACAAGAATTCGGAATTCAGTATCGCCGATTGAGAAATGGATGAGCAGGTCACGACCTGTCATTCTTACATGGGTAGCCTTGACTGTTATGCCGTCCTGTGCAATCTCAAAGGACTCAGGACGTATACCGGCCGTGTATGTACCGTCCTTAAGCTCACAGCCTGAACGAAGGAGTGCTCCGTTGCAGTAGATGTTTCCACTCTTCACTTCGACAGAGAAGGTGTTGACCTGCGGCATTCCAAGGAACTGTGCCACAAAGAGGTTGTCCGGGTTAAGGTACATGGTCTGAGGAACCTCATACTGCTGTACAATGCCGCTCTTCATGACAGCGATACGGTCGGAGATGCTCATTGCCTCCTCCTGGTCATGTGTGACGAAGATGGTTGTAATCTTAACCTCCTGCTGAATTCTTCTTATCTCCTCTCTTGTCTCGATACGAAGCTTCGCATCAAGGTTAGAAAGAGGCTCATCAAGAAGGAGTACCTCCGGTTTCTTAACCAGCGCTCTTGCGATGGCAACTCGCTGCTGCTGACCGCCTGACAATGCCTTAGGCTTACGCTTCATAAGACCGTCAAGCTGGACAAGCTTAGCCATTTCATTGGCGCGCTCTCTCGCCTCTGCCTTCTTTACCTTACGGTTGATGAGTGGGAACATGATGTTCTCCTCAACTGTCATATGCGGATATAACGCATAGTTCTGGAACACAAGACCAATCTCTCTGTCCTCAGGTGCTACCTTAGTTACATTCTTATCTCCGAAGTAGATGCTTCCGGAGGTAGGATCTGAAAGACCTGCAAGCATGAAAAGAGTTGTAGATTTTCCACATCCTGAAGGTCCTAAAAGACCAACAAGCTCGCCGTCTGCTATATGAAGATTCATATTGTCAACTGCCTTGAAATCTCCATAAGCCTTTGTCAGATTCTCAATTCTGATATCCATTTGGGGTACCTCAATTTCCGTGTTTTACACATTTTTTGTTTGTATTTTTTTCATGTAAATTTAATTATATATAATAATCGTGTAAAAAACAATCTGTTCTGTGTAATTTTTTTAAAATTTTCTTGAAAAAATCTCGTAGAGAGGTCGTTTGATCTTCTTTCGGGTTATCTCAACAAGCCCTAATTTGGTCATTTCTATGAAAAATGACGGCACGCTGTCCTTGGCCAGCTCGGTTTTGAGATAATTTATGATGGTCGAATTGTTCTCCGGTTCTTCCATATTTATGAAATCGACAATCACTATACCGGATATGTTCCTGAGTTTTAGCTGTCGACATAACTCTGTGGCTGCCTCGAGGTTAATCTTTAAAAAGGTATCCTCGCGGTTTTTCTTGTTCCCGTCAAATTTTCCGGTGTTCACGTCGATAACGGTGAGCGCCTCCGTCGGTTCGATTATGAGGTAGGCGCCGGACTTGAGCCACACGCGGGGATTTAACGCGTCGGACAGTATCTTCTCAAGACTGTAGCACTTATACATAGGAAGGAGTTTGTCATCATATAAGGAAGTAATACCCTTGAGGGACGGGAGATACGAGAGGATATTTTCAAGTACTTCCTCATCGTCAGTCACTATGCTGTCATTTGCCGTGAATTTGCTCTCGCGTATGTCGGAGATATACTGTTCTTCCTTCTTGTACAGACATGTAAAAGCCGGGCGCGAGGTGGACTTGATGTGTATTGACTGTTCAAGCTCCGCCATATATTCGGCTTCCTTTATTATCTCACTTTCGTCGGCTTTGTATGCTGCCGTTCTCACGACAAGGCTCATTCTGCCTCCGGCGTTATTTACATATGGCATCAGACACCCGTGTATGTTTTTTCTGTAAGCGTTGTCCCTTATCTTGGCGGACACGGCGACCTCGCCCTTATTGTCGAGCGACATGACAAGATAGTTGCCGGTTATGCTTATCTGTGACGACACGGAAGGAGCCTTTGTCTTAATAGCCTCCTTTGAGACCTGGACGAGCATCAGATCACCCTGACAGACCTTGTCGGTGTTTTTTCGGTTTAAAAAATGATGCTGCGTGTTATCGGTAAGTGAATAATAACATA
>CAMEEX010000152.1 GCA_945915235.1 uncultured Clostridia bacterium
CTCTTAGCAGAAACCCTTGGATTTCTCAAAAGGATTTCCGTATCAAGGTCAAAAACTTCATCAAAATGCAATAGCAGCCAAAACTCAAAGCATGGATTTGTAACACAAAATATAAAGCCCATTTCCCTGCATTTATCCAACACATACCGGTATTGATTATTGTCAGGTCTTGATAGAAAACTGTCCCTGTCTCTATCAACAATCAAGCAAATTTTATCAAATCCTTCCGAATACGTCAAACCACTGTCTTTAATAATTTCTGAAATATCACCGACTAAATTCTCGATTTCATGCTCCTCAATTATTGCGTTCACCAGCACATTACAAGTATCTTCAATATTCTCAACCGTATCGCTCAATGATTTTTCCAATTTTTCCGTACAGACACCGTGCATTGTTTTCCATATACTTCGAGCCATCACCTTGTTATTTTTTATTATTTCTGCCTCATATAGATAATCCATAATGCGATTTAGCAAAGACTCATACGATATCAAATGTTCCCTGCTCTCACGCAGATTTTCAATCACTCTGTCCAATATCTTCTTCGGGTTGCTCCACCCCTCTTCACTGAAGCTTCTAATGACCGGAATCAATTCAATCAATGGATTTATACCAATGTCCTCACGCAAAGCCTTAACTGCATCAAAATAGATAATCTCCGTATCAGAACCCTCATACACAAGAAAATATCTTTTGACCGCCTCGTCCGACTTCAATACTTTGGTGCGTTCCGCAAATGTCCTGCTCTCTCTCATGCCCTACACCTCTTCCCTAATAGGGAACACAGTGCTGAACACCGGAACTCCTCCGTATCTTCCCTCCA
This sequence comes from uncultured Clostridia bacterium, assembly GCA_945915235.1. GTDB lineage: Bacteria > Bacillota > Clostridia > Lachnospirales > Lachnospiraceae > CAG-882. The sequence goes on from CAMEEX010000152.1 coordinate 827, forward strand.
GATATGCCTTGTCTATCTTCTGGTCAAAGCGCGTATTATACTCTTCCAAGGAATAAATATCACTTTCTCCGGACACTCTCTTGTTTATAAACCAAATCTCATCGCGGCGCAATAAATCAAAATCCAGCAGCCTTGATTCATGTGTTGTCACGATTAATTGAATATTTTTCTTTGCCGCAATCTGTAAAAAAGTATCTACAAACTTGTACGTCAAGCTAGGGTGCAGGCATCTGTCCAGCTCATCAATAACATATGTCTTTCCTTCACCTGAAAGCAGGACCTCCAATAAATCCAAAATTCTTACCGTGCCGTCCGATTCCTCAGATATATTAAATAAAACATTGTCTTTTCCATGTGAAAACTGAATTGTTTTACATTCAATATTCTCCTCGCTGTCAACATTCAATATAAAAAAGTCATTTGCCGACCTCATTAATATTGCAAAATTATCCTTTTTTTCACTATTTTTAAGATCCGACAGCTTGTCCTCTATTTTTGAAATCAAATTATCTCTAATTGTTTTAGGTAAATTCCCCAAAACCTTCTCTGGTGCAACATCAACCATCTTAAAACCCGTAATTCCGGTTCCAAATGCTGAAATAATTCTGCATACGTCCTCAACCTTTTCCGCCTTCGCCATATACGAATAATCCGAGATAGGTCTATCGGGATAATTTATATCAAAATTTAACTTTATCCACATATATATTTGTTGAAATATTGCTGCATTTTCATATTGCTGATATAAAGTTTTCTTATTCCGGTTCATCAGCGAAAGCAACAATACGCTATCATCGTCCTGAACGTCCTCCGCATACACCTTCAGCTTATCAATCAATCCCTTTTCCTTTAATGCGCTGCCAAACTCAAATGTCCTGTTTTCAAGGTCTCTTGTAAAAATTACTTTCTCCCTATTATCATTTGTAAGTTCAATAAGCCATTCCGAAACAAATCTGCTTTGATTTAAAAGAACCTCAAAACCATACGCATAGTATCTTTCACCCAGCATTATTTCCAATTCAAAATAACTTGTCTTATTTTTGTTAGCTTCATCTATCTTACAATACATTTCTGTATGTCCCTTAGGTAAGCCCCGCAAAACAACCTTCTTCATAAAATCCATAGCTTTTACCAAATTAGATTTTCCGGCAGCATTTGCACCATATATCGCAGCAAATTTCAATAATTTTATTTTCTCATTATCATACACATGTTCTTTTTTATTCCGGGCTTTGCCGGCTATCATAGAAAATTCTTCTGACTTACTATCTTCTCTCTCAGCAAATGACAAAAAATTTTTTACGTTAAACCTTATCAGCACTATATTGCACCTCCATTCATCACAATAATTTTAATCGTTTTTTTCACTTTCGTCAACATAATATATGACATTATTTTGTATTTATGTTTTATATATGTGATTTTTTCACCTAATTTATGTATGTAAGTTATTAAATATATTTATATTTTTTTCTGAACACTCCATAACATTTCAACCACTTCTTGCAATCCCACCAAACTTGTGTATAATTATGATAATGTTAATATATTAACACTGTGCTTACAGTCCACAACATAGCAAACAAGCCATGTTAAGCGAATAGCAGCTCTGTTTAAATATAATAATATTGCTATAAATATAACAATATTGTTAATATATTAACAATTATTTTAAAATTACTACGAATAATATTCACACCGCGATTACATCGCAGAAAGAAGGTTCAGACATGAGCGATTCAAGAAATTTAACTCTGCTCACCGACTTATATGAGCTCACCATGATGCAGGGTTATTTTAAGAACCACACCAACCCTACAGTCGTATTTGACGCATTTTTCCGCAAAAATCCATTTGACAGCAGCTATTCAATCGCAGCCGGACTTGAGCAGGCTATAGAATATATCAAGGATTTACACTTTTCACAGGAGGACGTCGACTACCTTAGAAGCACCAAGCTGTTCGACGAGGATTTTCTCGACTATCTCCTCAATTTTCATTTTTCAGGCGATATATACGCTATACCTGAGGGAACGGTTGTGTTCCCGAGAGAACCGCTCGTGAAGGTTGTCGCACCTATCATGGAGGCTCAGCTCGTCGAGACTGCGCTGCTTAACATTGTAAACCACCAGAGTCTCATCGCCACAAAGGCTTCCCGCGTCGTGTATGCTGCCGGCGGTGACGGCATCATGGAGTTCGGACTTCGCCGTGCACAGGGTCCTGATGCTGGACTTTACGGTGCGCGCGCAGCCATGATTGGCGGCTGTATTGGAACGAGCTGTGTTCTCACCGGTCAGATGTTTGACGTCCCGGTCAAGGGCACTCACGCACATAGCTGGATAATGAGTTTCCCTGACGAGTACACCGCATTCAAGAAATATGCCGAGCTCTACCCTAACGCCTGCATACTTCTTGTCGACACCTACGACACGCTTGGTTCAGGTGTGCCTAACGCAATCCGCGTATTCAAGGAGATGAAGGAGGCGGGCATCAAGTCCAGCTTCTACGGAATAAGACTCGACTCCGGCGACCTCGCCTATCTGTCAAAGAAGGCCCGTAAGATGCTCGATGATGCAGGCTTTACAGACGCTGTCATCTCCGCCTCAAGTGACCTCGATGAGTACCTGATCTCCTCCTTGAAAAATCAGGGTGCAACAATCACCTCCTGGGGTGTCGGCACTAACCTCATCACGGCAAAGGACTGCCCTGCATTCGGCGGTGTATATAAGCTTGCCGCAGTCCAGGACGAGAAAACAGGCGAATTTATCCCTAAGATTAAGCTCTCCGAGAACTCCGAGAAGATTACAAACCCGGGCAACAAGACCGTATTCCGCCTCTACGACAAGGAGAACGGCAAGATTAAGGCTGACCTCATCGCCTTTGCTGATGAACATTTTGACGAGAACAAAGACCTTATGATTTTCGACCCGATACACACCTGGAAGAAAACTCTCCTAAAGGGCGGCACCTACACAGTCCGCGAGATTATGGTTCCTGTATTCTTAAAGGGTGAATGTGTATACGAGACACCTGCCGTCATGGACATTCAGGCATACTGCAAGAGGGAACTTAGCACTCTCTGGGACGAGTCGAGACGTTTCGAGAATCCACAGGAAATTCACGTCGATTTGTCGGATAAGCTTTATGATGTAAAGAAGGAGCTTTTGAATAATTATCATAGGAGCTGAAATTAAATAAAATAAGCCCACACACGTCCTACAACGTGTATGGGCTTATTCCCGTTTTCATATGAAATTACTTACTCTTCTTGACCTTCCTGCCGTTATCTGCGGTGCTCTTGTCTGCCTTGGCGTCCTTTGACTGCTTGTCCTTCGTGGACTTGGCATTGTCCTTCATGGAGTCCTTGGCATTTCTTGAAGCCTTCTGCATAAGTCCTGCGAGCCCCTTCTTCTTAGGCGGAGCAGGTATCACGCCGCCGCGGACACTCTTAATCTCTGTGATATAGATACCGCTGACTACTACCTTACACTCTTTTCCTACAGGAAGAATGTCAAAAACTGCTGCATCTGCAATGAGGTTCATAGGCTTGCTTCCGCCGCCCACAACTCTTGCCTTTACGATCGGGAACTTAGCACGGCGCGCGTACTTAGGAACCTGATCTGTTACTACCTTCGGAAGATTGGCTTCCGTAATTTTCAATTTCTTTTTGTCAATGATAAGCATCGAGACCGTCTGCGCCGCCGAAGCGAGAGCCTCCTGCTGCGAATTAGCTTTCTTCTGCAATCTTCCGCCCACTATCATAAGTACGATAAACGCTACGAGCACTACCGCAAGTATGGACAGGATTACTATCAACCAAGCTGGCATAATATACCTCCCTATGTAAAAATGTCATACTTATATATTTTACCATTTTTGAAGAAAAATTCAACTGTTTTTCTCAGGGCAAACTACTTTTTTAAATTAAGATACAATACAAATCCTGCTCCTGCCAGAACGACAACCACTGCCGCAAGGATAAGAACCAGCTTAATACCGCCGAATGATGAAGCATTGTTCTTTCCCTCCATCTGGATTTCCTCTGAGGTTTTCTCCTGCGCGGTAGTGTCTGTCTCCTGCGTACTCTCTGTATTCTGCACTGTCGTCTCCGACTGTGTACCGCCCGCTGTTGTCGTCTCAGACTGCCTGTTTGCTGACGTTGTAGTCTCCGACTCCTTATTGGCTGACGTTGTAGTCTCCTGCTGCCTGTTGTCTGCCGCCGTCGTGCCTGTCTGACCAGAATTTCCTGTTGTCGTCTCAGGCTGCTTATTTCCCGACGCCGTTGTCTCTGTCTGACCCGGCTTCTCGCTCGTCGTCTCAGGCTGGCTCGGTTTCTCCGTCGTCGTCTCAGGCTGGCTTGGCTTTTCTGTCGTCGTTTCAGACTGGCTTGGCTTCTCTGTCGTTGTCTCCGACTGGCTTGGTCTCTCCGTCGTTGTCTCAGGCTGGCTTGGTCTCTCCGTCGTTGTTTCAGGCTGGCTTGGCTTTTCTGTCGTTGTCTCCGGCTCGCCCGGCTTCTCCGTCGTCGTCTCAGGCTGTGTAGTTGTGCTCTCCTTGTCAATACTTACCGTATCGGACTTCACGGCCGCCAGTGTGCGGCGTCCGAAAGCTGAATTGGCAACCTCGAGCGAACCTTCCTTGTAGCTCACGGTCGCGGACAGGGCATCTGTCGATGCATTGCCGCCCAATGACAGCTCACCGAGAAAAACGGTATCGTTCTCGTCAAAGATCACGTCCTGACCTGCCACATACAGATAGAGCGTATTTTCCTCGTAGCAGCTTCCGTACACCGTATCCTTAAGCGCTTCCGCAAAGCTGAAGTCCGCCGTGTTCTCTCCGTTTTTAACATTAACATCGAGTGCCAGCGACACCGCCGTGAGCTTCTCATCGCGCGCATTGTCAACGGTGACTGTCACCTTCACAACATCTCCCGACACCTCAAGTGTCACTGCGTCCGCCGTACTTTTTCTTCCGCTCACTGTTGCTGCCTGCACAACATTGATTATCATAACCATGGCAAGCAGACAGACGGGAATGAATGCAAATACTGCAGACTTAAAATTTGTATATTTTCTTTTCGAGCGCATACCGCGCCCATTTTTTATGTCAATCAACCAAAATCCTCCTATGTCAGTGGGTAAGCTCAATACTTCCAAGCTTATCCGGTATGGCAAGCCAAGGTGTATCACTCACAATTCTCTGTCCCTCGTTGGTCATGGCATTGTCCACGCGGTAAAGCTCTGCGCGCACTGCCCCTGAGAGCTCAGGCACATTTCCCTTCGCATCAGGCTCTATCCAGTATATCCATGTGCCGTCACTCACCTCGCCGAGAAGTCCGTTATCAGGAACCGCCGCCAGAATTATCTGCTGTGCATTTACGCTTCCGTCCTCGTCCACACCTCCGACAATGTTTCCGTCCTCATCGTAGAGAAGCACCACGTTGTATGCCGGATTTCCCTTGTAGCTGCCCATAAATACGAGTGAACCCTGTGGTATATACTTTCCTGTCTCGTACTCGTAGTCATCCGCAAGTATTCCTACCGACGTTCCGTCCGCACCGAAGCTTATACTGTCACCGCTTGGTCCAAGAAGGTCAAGCTCATTTATGGATACCTTCTGTCCTGCCGAACCGACAGCCGTGATACGCACATAAGCCACGTCGTAGGTCGCAACCCAAGGATCCTTGTTCTCATTCTCAAAGTAGACCGTGTGGCTCGTCGTTCCCTCTTTGAAGGTTCCCTCTGCCACTGTTTTCCAGTCTGCTCCGTCCTCACTCACCTCGATGCGGTAAGCTGTTATGCCGCCAGCATCAGGTGCAGTATACTTAAGCGCCGATACCGCACTTGTCCTGTTGAGTGAGATTGTAACATAGGCATCTGCGCCATCTGCGGCACCTGTGTATGTGCTGTCGTAATCATTGTCGATCACGCCAAGAACGGCAGGCTTCTCCTCCGGCTCACATGGGTTCTTCTCAGTCGCATCAACTGTTGTATCAGCGTCCGCCTTCATGTTGGTCGTCCCGGTCCACATGCTCTTTT
>CAMEEX010000153.1 GCA_945915235.1 uncultured Clostridia bacterium
GATTGGAAAAAAAAACAACTGTCGACCGCTTCAAGTGATATAAAAGATACGTCATGTGCCTACACCAGCACAGGCTGCAATCGCTGAAAATGCAGGAAAGTAATTTCATGTAAATCATTCATCAGCCCCACGTTTTTGTGGGGCTGATATTTATATTATATTTCAGATATATTCTGGGTATTGTCTGGCTATATTCTGGATATCTTTTCTGTCCGGTGCGCCATGGTGGCGGGCTGTGGGCAGAAAAAATTCAATGAAAATCTATGGTTTCGTCAAAACTTCTGTCCAACGGTTGCTTATCGCATAGCTATGGGCAGAGAAAATTCAATAAAATCAATAATTATATCAAAATATAAGTCAAAACTTCTGCCCGACAGTTGCTTTTTATTCGGCTATAGGCAGAGAAAATCAAATAAAATCCCCAATAATCAAGTAAATATCAGTCCAGAGACAGCCTATATGGCAGCCGTGGGCAGAGAAAAATATAAAGAAACAAGATTACAAGTCAAAATATCAGTCTAAAGACAGAACAGGAGGAAAAGGTTATAGACATCAAAAAAAGAATATCAGAATTAAGGCATACATTAGAGAAAATAGAAAAGTATTTATCGCATGCTCCGGAGGGCAGTCTCAAAATTCAAAATCGTTGCGGAAAGACATATTATTACCAGCAGTATAAGAATACGGAAACAGGCTTATATGTAAAAAACTATATAGATAGGAAAAATGAACAGCTAGCAAGGCGGTTGGCTCAGAAGGGTTATTATACGAGACTGAAGCCTTTAATTGAGAAGAAGTTGCAGGCATTGGAGACATTAGCTCAAGCAGATAATAATGATGAGATTGATAATGTTTATGATATGTTAATTCAAGAGAGAAAAATGCTTGTGGTTCCGATTAGAATAAGCGTAAACGAAAAACTTAGAATGTGGCAAAATGAAAGTTATGAGCCGTATCAGAAATATCAGGAAAATTTGAAATATGAGACGGATAACGGAGAGTTGGTGCGCTCTAAATCGGAGGTAATCATAGCTAATATATTAGCTAAAAATAGTGAGCATCTGTTGTACAAATATGAGCGCCCGCTGGAAGTGATGATAGCCGGGCATACTCAGACTATTCACCCCGATTTTACAATAATAAATATACATACCGGGAAGATTACCTACTGGGAGCATGCAGGACGCATGGACGACGCAAAGTATGCAGATGATTTCGTCAAAAAGATGAATATATATACTGAGAATGGCTTATTTCAGGGTGATGATGTCATTGTGACTTATGAGACCATGAATTGTCCGCTGAATATACATAGCGTGAAGATGGTTGTCAGGAGGCTGGTGGGCAAATTATATGACACTTCGCAGCATGCAATAGCATATAAATAACATATTTAAATATTTTAACCAGAAATCCCCCAAGGAAAAAATTTCCTTGAGGGGATTTTTTAGTTCAAAAAGATATTTGTTGAGTCTTCAACAGTCAGTTATGGAATGAATAAAAGATATCAATTTACATCGGAAGTTCTTTCAAATAATTCATCAATAGTACAATTTAGTATATTACTGAGCTTTTCGAGGTTATCAAACTTGATTGAGGAGGTTTCATTTAGAACCATGCGATTAAAATTTTGATAACTTAAGTCCATCTGTTTGTACAGCCAGTATTTTGTGTGGTTCTGTTCTTCTAAGATTTCAAGTACTCTTAATTTTAACATTTTATACACCCCAGATTATAAGCTTTTGGAAATTGTAATACAAAAATATTGCTTGCATAACTGATGTGTACAATATATAATGTACACATTAGATAATGCATACATTAGATAGCATGCAATACGCGGGACAAAGCATCTCTTTGCCTCGACATATTTCAATGTTTAGAACTATCTGCTATTACAAAGGAACTGTTACAAATGGCTACACAAATGACGTTTAAGCGTTATGAGACTAAGTACATATTGACGATTTCCCAGAAAGAAGAACTTCTTAGCATAATGAAGGAACATATGGAAGCTGATTGTCATGGGAAGAGCGACATATTAAGTCTGTATCTTGATACTTCTAATTTTCTATTGGTGCGACGTTCCATTGAGAAACCTCAATATAAGGAAAAACTACGCGTAAGAAGCTATGGCATTGCCGACGCCGATACAGTTATTTATCTGGAATTAAAGAAGAAATTTAATTCTATCGTGTATAAGCGCCGTGCGGGTATGCGTGAAAAGCAGTTTGAGCAATATCTTGCAACAAAGGTTCCCTGCAAGGATACCCAGATTATGAGAGAGCTTGATTATGCAGTGAAGCGTTATGATAATCTAGCTCCGTCCATATTGATTTCTTATGAAAGGGAAGCATTTTTTGGAAAAAAAGACAGCGAATTCAGAATGACGTTTGATGAGAACATTCTCTGGCGCGATTATGACCTGTCACTTTGCAGTTCAATTTATGGTGAGCCTGCAATGGCGCCTGGAAAGGTGTTGTTGGAAGTAAAGACAACAGGAGCTATCCCGCTATGGCTGGTCAATTTTTTCAGCATGCATAATATCAGGTCAACATCATTTTCAAAATATGGCACAGCTTATTTAGCAAAATACAACAGGCAGAACGGAGGTATATATACATATGAGTAATATTCTGTTTCAGGGACTTTTTGATCAGACGGGCTCATCACCTTTAATCACACAATTTATTCTCTGCATTATTGCGGCGATAGCGATAGGTATTTTTTATGCTTATGTATACAGCATTAAAAGCCAAAGCTCCCAGAGTTTTATGATAACTCTCGCGCTTCTTCCAACTATAGTATGTGTGGTCATTATGATGGTGAACGGGAATATTGGAGCGGGTGTTGCCGTGGCGGGAACCTTCAGTCTTATTCGCTTCCGTTCAATAGCGGGAACGGCAAAAGAGATAGGAATGTTATTTATGGCTATGGCGACCGGACTTATCATAGGAATGGGATATATTGGGTATGCCGTTATTTTTGCGGTTATTCTGGGATTTGTTTTTTTGCTGTTAGATTTAAAAGGCATAGGTTTTAAAAGAAAGCCTTCCATGGAAAAAATACTCAGAATTACAATTCCCGAAGATCTGGATTTCAATGATATTTTTGATGATCTGCTTGAAAAATACACATCTAAATACGAGGTCGTCTCTGTTAAAACTTCCAATATGGGAAGCCTTTTTAAGCTTACATACAATATCACATTAAAAGATTTGAGCACGGAAAAAGAATTTATTGACGCGCTCCGCTGTAGAAACGGCAATCTTGAAATCAGTATTTCCAAGCAGGAAAATAATTACAATGAATTATAATTGTGGTATGGAAAATCGTTTTAAGGGACTGAGGAATGATTGATTATATTATTTCAAAAAGAATATTTGGAATTTCTTTATTTGTATACAATGTAGGCATTATTTTAATTCTGCCGTATATTTTTTTGCTCACGGTTTTATTTTTGAAGCAGATAAGAAAGAGTAAATTTGTAATAAAAACAGCATATATAATTTCAATGACAGCTTTGAATTTGGGAAGCTTTTTATTAACATATTATCTGTATTTTAAAGACTTTTTCAATTTCATTGAGTTTATAAAAAAATTAAATAGAAATGAATGGCTGTATAACGATTTGGTATTTTTTTTAATATATGCATGTACAGCCTTTGTTTTGAACTTAATCGGCATGGTTATCGTAATTATAATCTGCAAAAAAAAGGGCAGAAAGACCTCTGTAATCTCATATATTTTTCAATTAATAATACTTTTAATGATTTTAGCTGAATTTGGTTTTTCGGCATCGGTTTATTGTCAGGGAATGGAGAAGGTCAGAATTAATGAGATTTGCAGTTCCAATTACCAGCAATATATTATATCTTATAACGACGTTCTGTATGATGATTGTGATTATGTTGAAATCAAGAATGACGGCATTTTACCGGTGGAATTAGATGCATATTATTTATCTGACAAACAAAAAAAACTGCTCAAGTACCATGTGCCGGATGGCACTTTACTGCCGGGAGAATATCTGGTGGTGCCTTTGAATTCAAAATTCGATGAAGAAGGAATGTTCGGCATAGCGTCCGATGGTGAGCAGGTTAATCTATCGTACAATGGCTTGTGGGGAATAATTGAGATTGATAAGATTGATTGCCCGAAAATGAAGGTGAATACATCGTGGTCCAGAGTGAATGACACCGATATCTGGGACTATATGGAGTGTACACCTTCGAATATAAATGATGGAAGTCCTGTTATTACGGAGGAGCCTGTTTTTTCATATGAAAGCGGATTTTATGATGATGCATTTTATCTGGATATACAGGTTCCGGAAGGGTACAATCTGGCATATACGGTTGACGGTTCTAAGCCGACCTTGGACTCAACTAAGTACAGTGAGCCAATTTACGTCTATAACCGCAGCGATGAGGAGAATGTCTATAGATCTGTAAAAAATGTAGTCTATGATTATAATGATTATGAACCGGATTTGACCAAGGTTGATAAAGCATTTGTTGTCAGGTGCTTTTTATATAATGATGACAATGTGGGCGACGAATTTGTAAAAACATATTTTGTTGGATTGGATAGGGAGAGATATCAGAATGTTGTTTCCATAGTTGTAGATCCGTCACTCATGTGGGGCGATAATGGAATTTATGTCACGGGTTCCGAATATGATGCATGGTATCAGGGAGGACAGCAGGGTGGCAGACCATTGGCAAATTTTGAGAAGGATAAAGATGATACTGATAACATATTAGAATATGAAATCCCTGCGAACTTATGTTTTTATGAGTCAAATGAGATTAAAATGAACCAGGATATTGGCTTGAAAATTCAGGGAGCAAGCACAAGGGTGTATCCGCTGAAAAGATTTAACCTTTATGCTAAGAAAAGGTATAATGGAAAAAGTACCTTTGAGTATCCTTTTTATGGGGATAAATTAACACATTCGGTGGTTCTGCGCTTTGAGTATGACGGCGGATATGTCAGTGCTCTTTTAAACAGTCTTGCACAGAATAGATATGTGGACGCTCCGCTGTCAAGAAAAGTACAGGTATTTGTTAATGGAGAATATTGGTATGATACATACATGTATGAGCGGTATGACCAGAGATATTATTCGGAAAAATATGGGCTTGATAAGGATAGTATAGGTACACTGGACACATATGAGAATGTCGTATATTGGTATTCGGATTGGGATAGTGTAAATTCTGTTTCTGACATAGATATGTTTGATATACAATCGTTTATCGACTTTTATATTTTTAATATGTATTATTGCAATACCGATATCAGCGAAAGCCACAATGTAGCCTGCTGGCTGTACCAAGATGAAGAAGAAAATGTAAAATTAAGATGGTCGTTGTATGATATAGATTGTTTGGGGTGGCTTAACCCTGCGCTCATGGGATATGAAACGTCAGAACAGATTAATCCGTTTGACGGTCTTAAATTTACAGATGACAGTGCGGTTTTTTACAATACGGTTGTAAACATCAGGGGATTTAAAGAGCGGTTTGCCATTACATTGATGGATCTTATAAATACAAATCTTGCCTATGAAAACGTATGCGATGAGATGAAAAATATGGGAATAAATGATGATAAGCTGTACAGCTTTTTCCGCAATCGTCCTGAGTATATGAAGAAATATACCGCTGAGGAATACGGCTTTGCCAATGAAACAAACCGTATCAGACTGGAAATCAATGATGCCGAGCAGGGAAATATAAGAGTCAATACCTGTTATCCGAGCTTCAATGATGACAATTTGTGGGAAGGAGAATATTTTACAGATTTCCCAATAACTCTTGAAGCAGATCCTCTCGAGGGATATCAGTTCGCCGGCTGGAGTGGGGACATCGAATCGGAGGATTTAAGTATAACGATAGATATGTCGCGGGGAGATGTGAATGTGAAGGCGAATTTTATAAAATGTGAATAGGGTTCGTTGTTATGCAGCTTACATCAGGCTGACTGCCTGATGTGGGCTGCTTTTATATATTCAGGAATTTATATTCCAGACCTCTTCTGCCGATTTTCTGCCTGTAGGTTGCTTATCGCTTGACTGTGGGCAGAGAGATTTCAGTGAAAAACGTAGCCTTGTCAAAAATCTCTGCCCACAGTTGCATATAACTCGACTATGGGCAGACAAAAACAGAGAAAATTCCCGGCAATCGAAAATAAATCAGTCCAGAGTCTGCGTATTGATTGGCTATAGGCAGAGAAATTTCAATAAAAATCACTACAAATTAAAATATAAGTTAAAAATCTCTGCCCATTAGTTGCATATAACTCGACTATAGGCAGAGAAAAACAGAGAAAATCCCTAATAGTCAAATAAAAATCAGTCCAGAAGCAGCTATATAAGCGGCTGTGGGCAGAGAGATTTCAATGAAAATTAATAGAAATTAATATATAAATCAACAATATCTACATCTTACCCACATTTTTCTGCATTTCAGTCGCTGACGGGTAGACAGACATAAAAAAATAATATATATAAGTGATAGAAGCCTTGAAAATATGAGCGGAGGTGATACGGGTGAAGCTCACGATTGAGCAGATTGCAAAGGAGAAGGAAGAGGAAGTGACTGTGTGCTGCCATGACTCGGAGGCGGTGTGGGTTCAGAACGTCAGGGAAGCTGCGCTGGGGCAGGTTTGTGTGTGTGGGTACAAGGATAATGTGATGTACCGGCTGAGGCTTTCCGATATCTATTATTTTGAGGTTGTTGATGGGGCTTCATTTCTGTTTACACAGGCGGACGTGCTTACCTCGAAGGAAAGAGTGTATGATTTTGAAGGTATAAGCTCGAGTAGTGCACTGTTC
>CAMEEX010000154.1 GCA_945915235.1 uncultured Clostridia bacterium
AAGAATAAGTCTTCTAAGGGTAGAAGAGATAAGAGAAGAGCAAACTGGAAGATGAGCGCTCCTAACTTAGTAAAGTGCAGCAAGTGCGGTGAGTTAATGATGCCTCACAGAGTTTGCAAGAACTGTGGTTCTTACAACAAGAAGGAAGTTATCTCCGTTGCTGAATAATTTAAAGTTTATAATGCAATAATTTAGGGAAGGATACCGCAAGGTGTCCTTCTTTTTTTGCCATTCTGCCGTCTTAAATTGCAATGTCAAAAAGACAACAACCTGTGAATACAACATGATAGAGCTAAAAAAATAAAAATGCTGTATAAGGGGTATTGATTTCTGAAAAACAATCTTGTATTATGTATGAAGTGGTTGTCATGGATTGGAAGAGGAGAATATTTATGCAGGAAAAAGTTATAGTAGCTATAGATGCCATGGGCGGAGATAATGCTCCGGCAGAGATTGTCAAGGGCGTTGTCGATGCAGTTTCACAGAACGAGAATGTTGTGGTGAAACTTGTAGGGCAGGAGAATGTTGTTTCGGAAGAACTTAAGAAATATACATACAGAGAGAATTCTATTCAGATAGTTAATGCCACGGAGATTATCGAGACGGGAGAACCGCCTGTCATGGCTATCCGCCGCAAGAAGGACTCGTCGATTGTGGTTGCGCTCAACCTTGTAAAGAAGGGTGAGGCAGATGCATTCGTATCGGCAGGAAGCTCGGGTGCCATACTGGTTGGCGGTCAGCTCATAGTCGGCAGGATAAAGGGCGTTGACAGACCACCTTTTGCACCGCTTATACCTACGAAGAAGGGTGTTTCACTCTTAGTCGACTGCGGAGCGAACGTGGACGCAAGACCTGCACATCTTTTACAGTTTGCCAAGATGGGCTCTATCTATATGGAGTATGTGCTTGGCGTCAAAAATCCTAAGGTCGCGATAGTCAATATCGGAGCTGAGGAGGAGAAGGGCAACCAGCTTGTCAAGGAGACCTACCCGCTTTTGAAGGAGTGTAAGGAGATTAATTTTGTCGGAAGCGTCGAGGCGAGGGACATACCTGAGGGTGATGTCGATGTCATCGTCACGGAGGCTTTTGTCGGCAATGTAATACTCAAACTCTACGAGGGCATGGGAAGTACTCTCATTGGCATGATTAAGGCGGGCATGATGACCAGTCTCAGAAGCAAGATTGGCGCACTGCTTGTCAAGCCGGCACTCAAAAAGACACTCAAGAAATTCGATGCCACTGAATACGGCGGAGCACCGATGATAGGTCTTAACGGTCTTGTGGTAAAGACACATGGAAATGCCAAGGCTAAAGAGGTGTGTAATTCCATCCTTCAGTGTATGACATTCAAGGAACAGGGAATTAACGATAAAATTAAGGCTTCCATCGCGGCAGAACAGGCAGATGGACAGTAAAATTAAGAATTTTTTAGAAAAGGAAGGAAGTATTTAGAAATGGAATTTGAAAAGTTACAGTCAATTATCGCAGAGGTTTTAAACATTGATGCCGATGAAGTTACAATGGATAAGACATTCGTTGATGACCTCGGAGCAGATTCACTCGATGTATTCCAGATTATCATGGGTATCGAGGAGGAGTTCGACATCGAAATTCCTAATGATGCTGCTGAGAATATTTCAACTGTAGCAGACGCTGTAGAGCAGATTAAGAATGCACTTAACTAGTTAAATTATAACAGATGTAGATAATTAAGAAAAAGCCCATCTAAGGTGGGCTCTTTTTCTTAATAGGGCAGATTAAGATTTTGGCGGAGGTGCATGAGGTAGAATTATGACTGATATACAGTTGGAAAAATTTGAGCAGATTATAGGCTATGAGTTTAAGAATAAGAGGCTTCTTGAGAGAGCACTCACACACAGCTCATACTGTAATGAGATAAAGAGACTTAAGAACCAGAGCAATGAGAGACTTGAGTTTTTAGGTGACGCGGTGCTTGAAGTCACCGTGAGCGACTATCTTTTTGAAAAATATCCTGATAAGACGGAGGGGGAGTTGACAAAGCTTCGCGCGAGCATAGTCTGCGAGCCGACACTCGCACTTTGCAGCAGACAGATTAACCTCGGCGAGTGGATACTTCTGAGCAAGGGCGAGGAGCATACGGGTGGAAGAAACAGGGATTCCATCACTTCAGATGCGATGGAGGCTGTTATCGGCGCAATATACCGCGACGGCGGTTTCGAGCCGGCACAGAACTATATCAGAAGATTTATTCTCGAGGATATAGACAATAAGAAGCTGTTCTATGACAGCAAGACAATTCTGCAGGAGCTTCTTCAAAAGGATAGTGGCTTTGAGCCGGAGTACGAGATTACCGGAGAGAGCGGACCTGACCATGACAAACATTTCACGGCGGTCGTAAAATGCGATGGAGCTGTTATAGGCGAGGGAGAGGGACACACTAAGAAGGCGGCACAGCAGGCGGCAGCATACAATGCGATTCTTAAAATAAGACAGGCTTAAAAGGCGCCGGACAGATAGCTATTACAACAGGGGAAGATTATGTATTTAAAATCCATAGAGGTACAGGGCTTTAAGTCCTTTGCCAACAGATTAGTTTTTGAGTTCCACAACGGCATTACGGGCATTGTGGGACCTAACGGAAGCGGCAAGAGCAATATCGGCGACGCGGTGCGATGGGTGCTCGGAGAGCAGAGCGCGAAGCAGCTTCGAGGCGGAAAGATGGAGGACGTCATCTTTGCGGGCACGGAGCTTCGTAAGCCCGTGAGCTATGCATCGGTGGCGATAACCATTGACAATTCCGACCATGCGCTCCCGATTGATTTTGACCAGGTTACAATTACAAGAAAGGTGTTCCGCTCAGGTGAGAGCGAGTACCTTATGAACGGTTCAGCGTGCAGGCTCAGGGATATCAATGAGCTCTTTTATGATACCGGAATAGGCAAAGAGGGCTATTCCATCATAGGTCAGGGACAGATTGACAGGATACTCAGCGGTAAGCCGGAGGAGCGAAGGGAGCTCTTTGACGAGGCTGCGGGAATTGTGAAGTTTAAGAGACGCAAGGCAGCCGCTCAGAAGAAGCTTGACGATGAGAGCAACAACCTTGTGCGCGTGAATGATATTTTATCAGAGCTCGAAAAGCAGGTCGGACCTCTCGAACAGCAGGCTGAGAAAGCTAAGGAGTATTTAAAGCTCAAGGAGGAGTTAAAGAAAAATGACGTGAACCTCTTCCTCATGGAGTCTGACGAGTTTAAGGCTGAGCTTGACAAGTTCAACGAGGCATTTTCTGTGGCTGATGCGGAGCTCAAGGCAGCGCAGAGCGAGTTCGAGAAATCAGGTACGGAGTATGAGGCTAACGAGGAGAAGCTCGCAGGGCTCAACCGCACCATAGAGGAGAACAGCAGCATAGCCAGTCAGGCTGAGATAGACAAGAACAGGCTTTCCAGCCAGATTGATCTGTTAAATGAGCAGATTAAGTCCGTGCTCGCGAGCGATGAGCAGTTTAATAAGCGGCTTTCCTCGATAAAGGAGCGTCTCCTTGACTATGATGAGGAAAAGAAAAGACTTATAGCCGACAGGTTCAAGCTGACGGACCGTCTTGACGACATGAAGGCCAACTGCAACGAGGTTGACCGCGAGGTAAAGCGGCTTACAGACGGGGTAACGCAGCTAGAGGGCACTGTTGAGAACTGCAAGGACGACGTTATCGACAACCTCAACGAGCGCGGTCAGATTAAGGCGAAGTTACAGAAGAATCTCACACTTTTAGAGCAGGTGAACATTCGTAAGTCAGAGCTCACCAGAAAGCTCATCAACTGTAAAAGCGAGGAGGATACGCAGAAGCAGAGCCTTGATTTATTGCAGAAGGAGCTTGACGATGTGAGGGCGGAGCTCGCCTCACTCGGCGGGACACTGTCCGACAGGGAGAAAAGACAGCTTTTACTACGGGATACGATAAGCAAGCTCGGCAATGACATAAACGGTCTCAACCGCGTTGTCATGGGCGAGAGCTCGAGGCTTGAGTCACTTAAAAACATCACCGAGAGATATGACGGCTACGGAAACAGCATCAGAAGGGTGATGGAGCAGAAGGACAAGAATAAAGGAATTGTCGGCGTTGTGGCCGATATCATAAAGACAAAGAAGCAGTACGAGACTGCCATAGAGACGGCTCTTGGCGGAAGCATACAGAATATCGTTACTGACAATGAGGAGACGGCAAAGGGACTTATCAGCTTCTTAAAGCAGAACAAGTTCGGACGAGCCACATTCCTGCCGCTCTCCGCGATAAGCGGAAGAGATGTCAAGGTTGATGCCTCACTCACCCGTGAGAACGGAGCAATCGGCTTTGCAAACCAGCTTGTGGAGTGTGACAGTGAGTTTGACGAGCTTGCAAGATATCTTCTTGGAAGAATACTCGTTGTCGACAATATCGATAATGCTCTTGCAATCGCGAGAAGGCATAACCATTCCCTTAGGATAGTAACTCTTGAGGGTGATATGTTAAGCCCGGGAGGCTCCATGTCCGGAGGTGCGTTCAAGAACAGCAGCAACCTTCTCGGACGAAGAAGAGAGATAGAGGAGCTTGAGAGCTCGATAGCGGCAAATGAGGCAAAGCTTAAGAATGTGGAGACAGAACTTGCGTCGGCTAGGGAGAATTTAAGCCTTGTACGAACCGAGATTGAGCAGATAAAGTCGGCTGTACAGGAAAAGCAGCTCGCGGAGAATACGGCTGTTATGACCCTTGACACTGCATCGAAAAAGCAGGAGGAGTTAAACAGGGCGTATGCAAACAGCAAGCGCGAATCAGATGAGATTGAGAACACGGTAATGCAGTTAAACGGTGAGATTGACGCCTGCAAGGTGGCGCTTGCCGAGTCGGAGAGGATTGACAAGGAACTCACGGAGAAGATTGGTAAGTGCAATGCCGATATCGAGAAGCATAAGGCTGAGCTTGCACTAAAGCAGGCGGAGGCTGAGAAGCTCCATATCGAGCTCTCCAATTTCTCACAGCAGGACAATTATGCTGAGGAGAACATAAAGCGTGTTCTCAGGGAGATTTCAAGGCTCAACGACGAGGCTGACGAGATTAACGACAGCTTAAGTTCTGCGGGCGATGAGATAAATGAAAAGAAGGAGAGCATCGCAAAGATTACCGGAACAATCGCTGAGGCTGATGCAAAAATTGCCGAGTACACGCAGATAACCGCAAAGGAGCGCGGCGAGAGGGACAAGGTGCAGGAAAAGCAGAGAGAGCTCTTCAACAGGCGCGAGGAGATATCCGGACGCATCAACACTCTCGACAAGGAATGTCTGAGAATTTCAGGCAGGATTGAGAAGATTGAGTCGACAAGGGACGAGCGCATAGATTACATGTGGAATGAGTATGAGCTCACACTTATCCGTGCGGCGGAGCTTAGGGATGCAGAGCTTAATAATTCGGATACACTGAGAAGAAATATCAATTCCCTGAAGGCTGATATAAAACGTCTGGGCGATGTCAATGTCAACGCCATCGAGGACTACAGGGAAGTATCAGAAAGATACACCTTCTTAAAGAACCAGCATGACGACCTCATAACCGCGAGGGACACCCTCATTAAGATTATTGACGAGCTCGACACGGGAATGAGAAATCAGTTCATTGAGAAGTTTCAGGAGATTAAAGTCGAGTTTGACAAAGTATTCAAGGAATTGTTCGGCGGAGGAAGGGGAACACTTGAACTCGAGGAGGATACGGATATCCTTGAGGCA
Organism: uncultured Clostridia bacterium; assembly: GCA_945915235.1. Lineage (GTDB taxonomy): Bacteria > Bacillota > Clostridia > Lachnospirales > Lachnospiraceae > CAG-882. The sequence continues at coordinate 5,734 of CAMEEX010000154.1, forward strand.
GGAATAAGAATTATCTCCCAGCCGCCGGGAAAGAAGCTCCAGAACATGATGCAGCTTTCCGGAGGAGAGAAGGCGCTCACGGCGATATCGCTTCTGTTTGCAATCCAGAACCTGAAGCCTTCACCGTTCTGTCTCCTAGACGAGATTGAGGCGGCGCTCGACGACTCGAATGTCGACAGATATGCGAAGTATCTTCACAAGCTGACAAAGAATACGCAGTTTATTGTCATAACGCACAGACGTGGAACAATGGCGGCGGCAGACAGACTCTATGGTATCACCATGCAGGAGAAGGGTGTGTCCACGCTCGTCTCGGTTGACCTCATAGAGGATCAGCTCGACGATAAGCCGACGGCTGTAAAACAGTAAATAAATGTGTGGTTTTATTTTACTTAGTGACAAAACTTGATTGGAAATAGGAAGTTTGAAAAATTATAAACAAGGAGAAATGTGAATGGCAGGGTTTTTTAAGAAGCTTGTCTCAGGTCTTACCAAGACGAGGGACAACATTGTCCACGGAATAGACAATGTCTTTTCGGGATTTTCAAAGATTGACGATGACTTCTACGAGGAGCTCGAGGAGACACTCATTATGGGTGATCTCGGCGTCAACACAACAGAGGAGATTATTGAGAACCTCAAGCAGAAGGTCAAGGAAAATCATATAAAGGAGCCGGCTGCGTGCAAGGAACTTCTCATAAACACGATAAAAGAGCAGATGGACCTTGGTGAGAACGCGTATGAGTTCGAGAACCGCAAGTCGATTGTGCTCGTAATCGGTGTGAACGGTGTCGGAAAGACTACTTCCATCGGTAAGCTGGCGGCACAGTTGAAGTCTCAGGGCAAGAAGGTAGTTCTTGCCGCGGCGGATACCTTCAGGGCGGCAGCCATAGAGCAGCTCACGGAGTGGGCTAACCGCTCAGGTGTGGATATCATCCCACAGAGC
>CAMEEX010000155.1 GCA_945915235.1 uncultured Clostridia bacterium
AATAATCTCCTGCTCCAGCTTACAGTCATTCTCCAGCATGAACTCCATCACCTCTCTGTAAAATCCCAGTTCTATCAAAGTCTGTGCCTTTACAATGTCATTTTTTTCAAGATGTTTGCAGTATTTTTCATGTTTTTTTAGCTGCTCTGTGTCCATATACAGCGGAGTGAACGGTATTCCGGTTTTCTCAACAAGATTTTTCAGGATAAAATATCCATCCGGGTCAATGTCACCAAAATGATACCATAAAGCACTACTATTGTGCTCTGCTATTTTCTTTAGGAAATTCTGCTTTGCGGTATTGTGATAACCGCTGAGGTAGATGAATGTGGAAGTATTATCTTTAATTCTGTTGTAGGCAGTCAGGTTTTCAACGGTTATTATTCGGTCCGAATAAATCTTTATTGTATTTATTTTGGCTATCGTCTCCGATAAAATTGCTATTGGTTTATCCGGCGTCACTTTGATTGAGACTCCGTCATCATAAAAAATCTCGATATTTCCCTTGAAAAACACATAGGAAGGATTTGAAAAAATACGATATTCTTCAAGGATTGCTTTCTCTTTTCCCGATGCTCCATTCATATCAAGAACGGATAAATCCATCTCCTGATTTCCGTATTCCTGTATAATTTTACATACACGCGACCTGTAACTATTTTCAAAAAGCTTAGTGTCTCCAAGCACTGCTATGGATAATTCACGCTCCATAATATCCTGTGTATTGTTTAAAATATATTTTAGCAATTCCAGAATATTTACTGCAATATCAGATGTATATTTCGCATTTTTGTAATGCGTGAGCCTGTCCACTTGTTCATCGCAAAATGCGTCAATAGTATAGTGATTACCCTTATATTTTAAGTACAATTCAATCTCTCTGCTGCGCTTCCCGGTTATATCTTCCCTGCCCAGTGATGAATAGATATCAGCCAGTAACTCTACATTTAATTTGATTTTACAAATTACACTGCTCTTTCCTACATACTCCAAAATTATGTAATGCATGCCGGCAAGCTGCTGCATATCCTGATTGAACTGATTTACTTCATCGTGGTCCGTGTAATCTCCGTTATAATCAGGATATACCTTTTCAGCTTTTATTGAAAAACTCTGATTTTTTGCGGCGGTTCCCCTGTAGGTTGCACTGTTTTCATATGTATCGAGCAACATATTCAGAACCGCCTTCTGCATTTTACTCAGTCTTAAATTCATCCTGCTTCACCAGTCCTTCGACAGCCCATGTATATTTTCCCTTCATGCATAGACTTATAGTTGAATTAATGTGGGAGCCTATGCTGTCAATTTTCTCAGGTGGTGCGGCGTATATTACCTGAAATTTATTGTCCTCAAAAAACTTTACCATCTGCTCGATTCTCTCCCTCGAGAGCGCTGAAAACGCCTCATCAATAAAGGCAAGCCGTGCACATGAAACATTCTTAGGATAGCATTGAAGCAGGCTGGCTGCAAGAATAATGAAATACGGTGTCTGCTTCTCTCCATTGCTTGCCGAACCCTGTTTCTTTGATAAATCCGCCGCTGTCTCCTCACCGTCCTGTCTTGACAAAATACGCATGTCATACTTAAAGTACTTACGGTAGTCCGTATACTCCTCCTCATTTTCCTCATCAAGTATGGTATCCATAAACTGCCTTATATTGTATTCCATCTCCTCGTCATTCTGGTTCATGGAGCGGTATACATTCATGGAATTCATATAGCTTTCCAGCTTTTTGCAAAGATTAAAGAACACCATTCTCTCAGGCTTCTCAATCATCTTAAACTGATATGTATCCTTTCCGAACGGAATATCCTTGAGTGCCTTATTTATCTCATCGATCTCGTCTCTCGCCTCCCTTATGGCTTCGTTTATTTCGGCAACAAAATCCACCATAAAAGCATTTTCCAACATATACTGCTGTTCCTCTAATTTCTGCTTTGCAGCCTCGATTTTTACATTGGCAATGTCCCTTAACTGCTCACGGAAAAACGCAATATATCCTATTCCGTATTTCTCATCACTCTGTCCCATAATGTGCCAGTATTTTCGCTGCTGCTCCTCAAGAGCCTTTTGTGCATTCTCCTTATCCACTCTGAACTTTTCAACATTTTTAGGAGTCATAACACGCGCATTATCGCTCTTTCCCCGAAGCTTGTCATACAGCTCAACGACTTCTTTTCTCAGTTCGAGTCTCTGTAAAATGGCGGCATCATATTCCTTCTTCGACAGTTCAATCTGATGCTCACTCTCTCCATACCTGTCCGTGTTGTCCCGAATGTTGTTATTGCACACCTCTATTTCTCCATTTGTACTGATAAACAGGTCGTCCGCTTCATTATATTCCTTTTCTGCCTTGTCCTTCTCCGCCAATGCCGCGGCAAATCCCGGAGTATTTGAAATATGCTCTAACTCAGAATTCTTATCTCTAAGTTCCGCGGTGTTATCATCAATTCTTGTCTGTGCGTCAAATATATATCTTGTCTCGTCCCAGTTGACCGCCTCAATATCCGATATGTATTTTCTTACGACTGCCAGCCTTTCTTTTTCCCTTTTCTCCTCCTGCATCAAAATATCCTTGTCAGCTTTCGCCCTTTCAAGCTGCCTCTTTATGGCATCTTTTCCCATATATATGTGATTTTTTTCAATGTCCATACATGCCATTGTAAAACTTTTGGCAAGTGTTCCGTCAATCATAAGACCGCCCTTTGGATACTCATGCAGCTCATCAATATCTTTGCACAGATGAATGCCATTGAGAAGATAGTTGGCATATCTCCTCCCATATTCATTCGGTATATCAAGCATCTCGGCAGCCGATTCAGGAGTTATCTCTATCTTTGGCAGCTTATCGGTGATGACAACCTTTACATCTCTTAATCGATGATGATGAACAATGTCCATCACCTTTCCGCAATATTTTCCGTCCACAATAATATCAAATCGTTTCTTTCCAAGAAATGTCTCTATGGCAGGCTGCCAGTCCTTGTCAACATTGCTTACAAGCTCAGCAAAAAGCCTCACGTCCGTCCTGATATTCTGTTTCTCAAGCTCTGATTTTATCAACCTCTTGGCATCTTCATATTTTCTGTCAAAAGGAAGATTATCCGCCTCAAGTCTTGATATTTTTTCCTGCAGTTCCTCCATTTCACCTTTTATCCTGTGGATATTGTCGGCTATATGGACATTATCCATATTGAAGGATATCCTTTTATCCGTAGCAATATTTTTAAGTTTTATGAAAGCTGCCAGCTTCTCATCGACATTAAAAGCTGTTGAGGCAATTTCCTCTATAACAGACTCATCCCTGCCACCTATCTCACCTTTTATCTCCGGACAAAGCATAACCCTCTGCAGAAGCTCTGACAGCGAACAAAGCTCTTTTAATTCGTTCTGATACTTAGTAATATCTTTTTTGATGGCAGCAATGCTATTCTCAAGTGCCTTTGTTATCTCTTCAACACCACACAAAATATCATTCTTCTCAGCGTTCACTTTTCTTTGCAGTGCTTTATTTCTCTTATCGGCTAAATCCTCCAGCCTGCTCTTTAGCTGTGACAGCCTCGCCTTATCAACGGCTATTTTCTCCTCAAGGTACGCCCTATGCTCCTGATTCCATTTCAGCTCCTGATAAAGTAATAGGATACGTCTTGTCTCATACTTGCGCTCTGTCAGCTCATATTCCGCTGTCTTTCCCTGTACAACCTCGAGTTGCAGCTTTCCGTCAGCCAGCTCATCGTAGACCCTTTTCGCGTCATTATAGTGCTGACGATGTTCCCTGATATCCTCCATTGAGCGGATAGGGTGCTCGTCCAGAACACACTCCTGAATAAATTTGTCTATATTGTTCTCAGGATTGAACGCCATCATCTTTACGAGCTTGGACCTGTACTTTTCAACTCCGCAGCGCAGTCCCAGCGCCCGGAGTACCTGCTCTGTACCCTTGTCACGGTTCATAAACTCCCCTGCCATGACCTTTTTTCCCTTTACAATAAGCTCCTGTCTTGGATAAACCGTTACCAGATTTCCGCTTACGGTATAAAATCTGCAATCCTCAAGCCTTGTGTCCTTAAACACAAACCACTTTTTCGAGTTGTTCGTCTCATTAACATACTCAATGCACACACCGACCACAAGAAATTGTTTTTCCAGAGGTGCCCAGAATTCCATCGCAATATATGAAGTAACCTCTCCCTCACGGATAAATCTGCTCTTTCCCTCGCTCTTTGTGTCACCACGCACATAGGATACGACATTTCTGTCCCTGTCCTGTGCCGCCTTGTTAAACTGTGTATTGCCCGTAAGCATATATGTCATGGCATCTAAAACAGTGGACTTGCCGCTTCCGTTTACTCCGGTGAACAATGTCGAACCCTCCAAAGCGATGGACACATTGGAAAACCTCGACCAGTTTACCAACAAAAGCTTCGTTGCACTTTTTCTGCTGTTCTCATTCAGCATCATCACTTTGCTCATCAGAATCCTCCTCTATATTGTCCTTTCCCGCCAACACGACCTCGACAACTTCCTTTGAAAATCTCTCAAACTCATATGTATCAAGAGCAAACTGCAGCGATGGATATAAAATTAATTTGCAGTCCACATCTCCGATATTTCCGTCAACCTCTATCAGGCTGTAATTTTTCAACGATTTAAAGATTCCATCAAGAGAAGTCTTATTCACGGTGTCCCTTGCGTCGTACTTTTCAAGTTCATAAATAAGATCCGATATTCCTATCACAATAACAGAAGTCAGGCTTCCCTCCCTCATTCTTGACACATAGATGAGCCACAGACAGCACAGCACGATGGTCTCCTCTTTTGTGAAACGATATCTGTTTGACTGAAGCTTATCCTTGTCACCAGCTCCGGCACAGTTATCAAGCATCACAACTCCGTTATCCTTATCATATTTAATCTCAAAACCCATAAAGGAAAAATAATTCAGAAAAATATCGATATGATTTGCCACAAAAAAATAATGTTTTCTGTCGTCCTGCTTATCCCTTACAAGAAACGTCCTCCGAAGCAGCTTTCTGCACGAATTCTGAAACATTATCTTATCGGAAGAAGTAAAATTATCCCAAGCCTCAATTATATTCATACCAATCCTCCATGTCACTGCTTTTGCAGTGACTCAAATAGTAATGAAAAACGCGTTTCACACCAATCTCCATTCTGCCATACAGCAGCGTAAATATTAATTTAAAACTCTGTTTTTTTAATGTCATCTGATATTTTAAACGCTTTTAAAATCATATTTCCGGCTTCAAAATATCCGTCCTCAGGTTCTATCTTAAATCCATTTTCCTGTGCGTATGCCGCCGCAGACAAAATCATCAATAAATCCTCTTTTTTGTTCAGCGGAACCTCGCTGCTTGAAATCTCACGCCGTTTTCCAAGCAATGTTTCCAGATACTTTTTAGTTATCTCCTTTGAATACGGATTTCTCGCTTCGCGCTCCTGTAATTTTCTCTGATTATCCAAATCCTCCTGCGTCAGAGGTTCTATCTGCGTTACCGACTTTTGCCGTACCTTCTTTCTGTTCTGCGGCATCCTGATTGACTGCAAATCTATATATTTGTTCTGATTTATTCGAATAAGTTCACCCATTTCGTCCGGAAGCTCATCTTTCATTCCGGTCTCATTCATCATATCCAGCATATATTTTAAAGTTTTTTCAACATTTCCGCGCATATCGACTTCATGGTTCTTGAGGTATCTGAGTCTCCCGAGAGCCATGGTTATATAGAGATTTAATTTATGTTTAATATCTGCAATAATTTTGAGATAATCATCCTTCAAAAATTTCTTGATTGTATCAAACATCAAATCTATCTTCTCGTTGGCCTCCCACTCCTCTATATCCTCCTCATTCACACAGCCTATCGTAATAAGCTCGTACATCTCATCATCGTTCTGCATCTGCTCAAGCATCGTAATTATCTTTCCGCGATAAATATGAATGTTGTTCTGAGGCTTGGTGAGCCTTGAATATTCTTTTATAAAATCTCCATCACAATATGCGATAATATTCTCAGTGAGGCTCTCATACGAAATCTCTTTCATCAGTTTTTCAATAGTTTTGCGAATATATGTGGACATTTTTTTGAGTGATTTTGACAATGCCTTTGCATTTTTGTAGGCATTTTTGAGGGCACCCACATAAGGATCCCCGTTCCATTGTTCCCGATTTAACAGTGTATTATAGATATTATACATGTAACTTGAAAGCTCTTCACGTTCCGGGCGCTCTAAGCGAACCAGCAGCTCAGCTAACATCACGCCCTGCTCGGTCATAATGATATATTTTTCAAATGTGGTCTCATCAAACTCTTCCTCGAGCCAACCCACGTCCCTGCCCGCAAATTTTCTGAGATAGTCGCTCGCCATGTCCTGATAGCTCTTCGACATATTATCCCCATCAAGCGCCAGCTCATCAGAATGGTCAGAAATAAAATATGCCAGCTCATCTCTCAGCACATTTCTCTTAATTCTATATGAAATCTCATTATCATACTGCTCATATATGAACTTGAGCATGGCAGCATTGGTTCTGTAATTGCTATTGCTTGACAACGGATTAAAAAAATTGTTTGGAATTACATCAAATGCACTCAACAACCGGAGTTCCTCTTTTCTGAAATGTATTTGTTTTTATCATTATACACTATTTTTCA
>CAMEEX010000156.1 GCA_945915235.1 uncultured Clostridia bacterium
GCTTCGCATGGCTTGATACGGGAAATCACGACGCGCTCTTAGACGCTGCTGATTTTGTCGCAGCCTTCCAGAAGAGACAGGGACTCTATATCTCCTGCATTGAGGAGATTGCCTACAAGAAAGGCTTTATTGACAGAGAGCAGCTCGTTGCGCTCGCACAGCCGCTTTTAAAGACAAATTACGGAAAATATCTTATTGACATTGCAAATGGTCTATAAAATAACTTTATTGACTGTTTGATTAAGACATAGAATGATTTGTATAGGTGAAACGTATTTTATTATATTTTATCCCATTATCAATGTGTGGATATAAAATAATGTTCAGAAAGGATTTTCATTATGGGGCAGATTACGGTAAGTAAATGTTATACGGAGGACGGCGTTGAGATAGAGGGACTCAAGGTTATCGAGCCGAAGGTGTTCGGCGACGCGAGAGGCTACTTCTACGAGGTTTATAATTACAATGATTACGCCGCTGCCGGAATTGACATGCAGTTCGTTCAGGATAATCAGTCAGGTTCTAAGAAGGGTGTTATCCGCGGACTTCATTTCCAGAAGCAGTTTCCGCAGGATAAGCTTGTGAGGGCTGCGAGGGGAACAGTGTTCGACGTTGCCGTTGACCTCAGGGAAGGCTCTAAGACCTTCGGAAAGTGGTATGGTGTGGAGCTCTCGGAGGAGAACAAGAAGCAGTTCTTTATACCTAAGAATTTTGCACACGGCTTTGTCGTTCTCTCGGATACGGCAGAGTTCGCATATAAGTGTACGGATTTCTACCACCCGAATGACGAGGGTGGAATAATATGGAATGACCCTGAGGTTGGCGTTAAGTGGCCTATCCCTGAGGGAATGGAGCTTATCTTCTCCGACAAGGATACGAAGTGGGGAACACTTGCTGAGTATGTGGAGGCAAGGAGAGGGTAAGGCTTCCCGGTAAATGTAATATGAAATTGGAAAATCCCGCAGAGCTGTGTTTATGATATGGCTTTGCGGGATTTTTAGTGTGCAGGGAGAAATTGTATGTTATAATTTGCTAAAATAGAAAATTAAGGAGACTTTCACCATGAACAGAACAATAGAAAATAACAATCTGAAGGTAACTGTAAGTGACAGTGGCGCTGAGCTTGTCAGTGTATGGGATAAGAAACGCAATGTTGAGCGCATATGGAGAGGGGACGCGGATGTGTGGGGGAGACATGCCCCGGTTTTGTTTCCGTTTGTAGGAAAAGTGGCTGACGGAAAGTACAGCTACAAGGGCAGGGAATACAAGATGACGTCGCATGGATTTGCGCGCGATAAGGAGTTTGAGCTTGTAGACATTGGTGAGGACAGCATGTCGGTTACGCATGTGCTTAGATGGAGTGAGGAAAGTCTTGCCATTTATCCTTTTAAGTTTGCCTTGTATGTAAAGCACAGTTTTGCGGATAAAAATTCGTCATCAGTCAATGTCGAGTGGAAGGTGGTAAATGAGGACGACCAGACGATGATTTATGGTATAGGTGGACACCCCGCATTCACTTTTCCGGAAGGTGTCAGGGTCACGGATTGTTCGATTAAAATACAGAAGAACATTGGCGGGACTTTGAATACATTAAAGTATTATCTGTTAGATACAGCGGGCTGCATAGATATGTCAGAGCAGCATGAAACGGCTATGGATAATGGCTGTATGCCGATAACGGAAAATATGTTTGACAAGGATGCACTTATTGTTTTGGACAATCAGATAAATCGCATAGCCCTTATTGATGAAAAGGGAAGTGAATATGTGAGCATAGATTGTGCCGATTTTCCGTATTTTGGCATATGGTCAAAGAAGGTGGATGAGTTCATATGCCTTGAGCCGTGGTATGGAATTGCAGATGTGACAGGACATGACGGGAATTTGGAGAAAAAGGCGGGTATACAGTCGCTTGAAGCGGGTAGTTTCAGAGAGTATAAGTATACAATCAATTTTTAGTATTGTAAGTTACTTAACTGTAAAAAAATTTATAAAATTGTCGAGTACGTCTTAGTGAAAATATGAGGTATGGTGCAAAAGAATTGTTTAAACGGACATGTTGTGATACACTGTATTAAAATTATAGATACAGGATTTTGAACATAAGATTATGAATAAATCAACTACGCGCAGTAAATTTATTGACTGCCTCAAGGCTATAGCTATTATATTGGTTGTTGTGGGGCATGCAATGCAGTTTGGAAGCGGAATGCATTGTTATATTTACAGTGACTTTTTTGAGAATATAATATTTAAAATAATTTACAGCTTTCATATGCCTTTATTTATGCTTATCAGCGGATATTTATTCTGCGGCTCGGTGATGAGAAATACGATGGCAGATAATATCAGAAGCAGATTTACGACACTCCTCATTCCGATAATGTTGTGGAGTATAATTCCATATGTTATAAGACTTGTGCAAGGTGATGAAAGAGGTGTGTGGCTTGTAGCGCGGGCGTATTTTACAACATGCATCGGGAATTTCTGGTTTCTGTGGGCGGTATTTTATTGCTCGTTGATAGTGCTGGCTGTGAAGCAGTGTTTTGATGACAGAATGGTTGTATATGTACTGCTTGCGGTTGTAATGCTGTTTACACCTGATTTTAACAGGCTGCAGCTCTATAAATTTATGTATGGATATTTTGTCGTCGGATATATGCTGAGAAAACATAATTTTATGGAAAAAATTACATGCACAAAAAAGAAACTCTGTTGCATTGCGGCAGGTCTGATTATTGCGTATATATGTGTGATTTTTTTGTTTGACAGGAATTGTTACATATATACATCGGGCTATACGCTCTTGTGCGACGATGCGCTGTGGCAGCTCGTCATCGACATATTCAGATTTGTGACGGGGCTTGTGGGGTGTGCCGTCGTATTTATGCTTGCTGTTCTTGTAAGGAATGTGAGCAGAAAAATATGTGCCGGCAATAATAAAAATGCAGCCAATATGGGTAAAAAAGCTATAGATATTTTGGCATATATCGGAAGAAACACGCTTGGAATATATATTATTTCCACGCTGATTTTTTCTTATATTGTCAAGCCTTTGGCATGGAATGTTAATGGCATAAATTATTTCCTTGTGGTACTTGAGACGGTGGGTGTCCTTGCAACGTCACTTGGTATCAACGGGATGGTGCGAAAAATCCCGGTGCTTGGGCTGCTGCTGTTGGGGAGACGGTAAAAAAATAATAGTAATATGAATTGGAACCTATAGGGCTGACTTTTTGTCGGTTTTATAGGTTTTTTGTAAATTTGACAACTCTGTCAGGTTACAAATCAAAAATAATATAGTACAATTAGAACAGATGTGGGGCTTTAAGTTTTAAACAGTGGAAGGTAAATCGTGTAGATAAGAATATTTTCATTACTGTTTGGCTATTAGACGGCAGCATGGAGGGGCAGCATGGACGATATTGAACAAAAGTTAAAAAGTGATGTTGAGAGACTGCTGGAGTACGCACATAGCGGACATAAATATATTATTGATGCAATATATGATGTGTTCGGGAAAAGAATTTTACAGCACGGTTATGCTGATGCCGGATACATATTAAGGTCTGCCAAGTACGGGCTTAATAAAAATGCATATTATTCCAGTTTGTCGGGCTCAAGACTGCAGGAGTTGTTTGTCAAGTCATGTATTCCTTCGGAGGATATAGAGCGCATGCTTGAATATCTGGAGACGGTGCTTGGAAATGAAGCGGAGCTCGATATAGATGAGAAGCGGGCGCTTATATTCTGGTTGTTTCTTCCATATAGGTTTGCTTCAAAAACATTGGTAAAACGGAGTTACCTGCGAATTTTGCTCACCGGTTTTTTTGAGAGCATGGAGGATAACACCAAGTATCCGTGTAAGCTGATAGTGCTTGATGAGATAATATATGATTCCGATGTCTGCAGTGTGGAAATTATAAAATCTATGGAGGAGTACGCGCAGTACACTTTTTCCCTCAAGGAGGAAAATACTGACCAGGCATTATTCTATAGAGGACATTCGTTGCTCGACTACACGCTTGTTCCAGGAATAAAAAGGAACAGAAGCTGGTTCAGAAATGAGAACATAATGTATCACGAACTGCTTGTCCGATGTGCACAGAGCTTTACACATTGCCAGACACATTTGGAGTATTTGGTTAAAATGCAGCATTACGGACTGCCTACAAGACTGCTCGATATAACAGAAAATCCGCTCGTTGCCCTTTACTTTGCGTGCTGCAGCAACAAGGATCGGCTTGGTGAAGTGATTGTTCTGACAACAGGAGATGACCATGTCAGATATGCTAAAAGCGATACGGCGGCGCTCCTTGCGGCACTTCCGACGCTCAATTATTCTGAACAGAGAGAAATGTACCGTTTATGCATGAATGGAGAGCCTGAAAATACTGATATACAATATCAGAGGCTCGCCGGGAAGCTTGCGAGTGAGGTCAAGTCAAGAAATCCTGCATTTGAACCGCGCATCAGAAAGGCAGATTTGGTCGGTCATGTGTTTGTGACACCGATACGAAGCAATCAGCGTATTATGAAGCAGGACGGATCATTTATAATCTGCGGTCTCACCAATGAGTTTGGCGACAGTGACAGGCTGGACAGCCTTCGCTGCAAGGACGCAGACAATAAGAAATTGGTTCTTGTTATCAAGGACAAAGAAAAGATTTTAAGGGAGCTCGACACACTCTCAATCAACCGTGCCACACTGTTCCCGGAGATTGATGATGTGGCGGAGTACTTGAAGGGGAAGTATGGGTAGGAGATGGGGTAAGGGAAAGTGATGGATAATAAAGAGTTATCCATTGCTGCATTCGTTGTTAAACTTTATCAATATTACTAATAGATAGGAAATATTATTATGAAAAACAACAAATATAATTTGTGTAAAGTACAAGCACATTTCATAGATTATATAAATAATAATCTTAGTCAAAATAAACGTGTTATTTTTTATAAACATAAAGGACATTTTGGCTTAGAATATTCAATTAAAACTTATCTAAAAAAAGCAGAATTAATAACATTTACACAACTTAAAACAAAAACTGGAAAAAATATTTTTTTCAGAATATTAAATATTCTGTCTGCTATTGTTACATTTATAATAAATGAAAAGGATAAGGGTGACGCACGTACTACCGTATCTTCCATTTTGAATAATTTGGAAAATATATATTTGGGAATAGATAAAGAAAAAGAATATTTAAAATATTTAAATGTAAAAAAATTGAAACATAAAAATAGCAGAATTAAACATGTTATTCGTATTGAAGATGCAGATATAGAAACTGAAAATGACATTGCGTGTTTAAGGCTGTTAGTAAAACTAATTAAAAAAGGTAATATAAATAATACATTATTGTTAATATCAGGAATTCAGATAAATTTATTAAATTTAGATAATGAGGAAATCTTTACTAACAGTGATTGGTTTGAATTATCTATAGAAGATTTAAAATTTATTGTTCATCAGTACAATTTAAATATTTCAGATTCTGTATATAATAATATAGAATTAATAAAGTCTTTAGGTATACAATTTCTTTTAGATAATTATAAATATTTTATAGCATTCGATGAAGATATAAAAGATATTACTGACTGGATAGGTCAAATGGATTGGCTTATAAAACAAATTATTAATAAGAACAATCAATCCAGACAAGAAATATACCCATTATTAGAATTTTCAAGTTTCTTTGAAAAAAGTTTTAATAAAATTGAGATACAAGATTTTAAAGAAAATCAATTAAATGCAGAAAAACTGAATACAGCAGAAAGATTATCCTTACTCTATTTGGAAAAAAATTCAGTATATGCGACTCCAACATACACTTTTAAAATAAATGCTTTTAAAGATTATTTTAATATTAAGTATAATTCTGATTTGGAGCCATTACCTAAATATATATTTGAGTATTTTAGAAAAAAATTTCCTTTTGAGTATGTTCCTATAGTTAAAATATTACATTCAGATTCTTCTTTTATAGATGATAAGGAAAAACAATCTCTTTTATTAATTGCATTTTACTTTCAAAATATTGAAAAAGGAGTATCTAATGAGTATGATATTATTTCATTCTTCAAAAAAAATTCTACAGCTTATAAAATTATAAATACCTATCTAGTTTTTAAATCTAATAAGCCCAAATATGGTATTGATTTAAATCAAATTGTTGATAATCTTGATCACGATATCTTTGACCCAATTGCTACATGCTCAGCATATGTGATAATTTTACAATTTCTTAAAGAGAACTATGCTTTTTATAAAAGTATCAACTTTCATGATGTATTGCTAAAGTTTAAAGCTTCAATTTTTAATATATTTGGCGAACATTATTATGAGAAATATTGGAAAATTCACTTTGAATGTCAGTATTTAGCCCTATCACTTGAAGATGAAAAAGAATCCAACAAATTTAGTAGAAGAATTTTACAAAGTATTAAAGACGAACAAAAAGATGAAAATTTTAATAATTATATTTCTCTGAATAATTTACGTGGTTTTACAAGATTAGATTTATTAGCATATAGTTTAGGATATGATGATGCTGGAAATATTCTTGAAAATCTTTATAATTCTTCTGAGGAAAGTACAATTCTTAAGGAGTTAGCACGCATTAATTATAGTGCATATTTAATAGAAAATAAATATTATGATAA
>CAMEEX010000157.1 GCA_945915235.1 uncultured Clostridia bacterium
AAGAGGTATTTTACTTCTTCCCTTTATTTTTGCCAATTAAAATTATACACTAACCTTAATTACCGCCTGCAGCTTACAAAAAATCCCCACCTGAATCAGGTGGGGAAATATTTCCACAAGCCATTGTGAACACTAAACAAAGCCAAAAACTCCGTCCCCAATGACAATTACATATCAATCTTTCTTCTTATTCTTCTGCTTCTCGCGCTTCTCTCTTAAGCGGCGCTCAACTCCGAAGTCGACTCTGCCCTTCTCGTTTCTCGCATTGCCGTCGCGTCCGATGCGCTCTTTTTTGCGGCGTTCCTCCTTTGAGGACTTCTCGCCCTTCTCGCGGTGCTCGTCCTTTGCATACTTCTCGCGGCGGTCGTCCCTGTGTCTGCGCTCGTCCCTGTCGCTATCACCTCTGCGGCGGTCATCGCGTCCGCCTCTGCGCTCGTCCTTATCGCCTTTGCGTCCACGTCCGCCCTTGCGTCCCTTCTCGTCCTCGAAGTGGCGCGCGCGTCTAGGCTTGTATACCTCAACCGGGATATCCTCGAGCTCCTCGCCCATGTGCATCTTAAGGAATGCTGCGGCAAGCTCCATGGCTGTAACATCGTCGTCGTTCATCTTGTCGGCGATAATCTTGGTCATTTTGGTCAAATCCTTCTCGTTTCTGACCTCCATAACCTTTGACAAAATCTTCTGTGCCTTCACAGCGGTGATGTCCGCCGCCGAAGGTATCGTGCGCGCCTTAATCTTGGTGTGGCACACATTCTCGATTTCCCTTATCTTGTATATCTCCCTGCCGACAACGAGCGTGAAGGAACGGCCTGTTCTTCCTGCTCTTCCGGTACGGCCTATTCTGTGGACATAGTACTCGATATCCTGCGGAACGTCGTAGTTGAATACCGCCTCAACGTCATCCACGTCAATTCCTCTCGCGGCAACGTCCGTCGCGATGAGAATTTCCACGGTTCCGTTTCTGAAGCCGTTCATAACCTTGTCACGCTGGAACTGTGACATATCGCCGTGAAGTCCCTCGGCAAAGTATCCTCTGCCCTTTAACTCCTCAGTGAGGTCGTCAACCATCTTCTTGGTGTTGCAGAAGATTAGTGAACGCTTAGGATTATAGTAATCTAAAAGTCTTGCAGTCACCTCAGCCTTGTTCTGGCGCTGAACCTCATAGTAATACTGCTTTACAAGCGGAATTGTAACCTCCTTGGCTGCAACCTTCACATGCACGGCGTCCTTCTGATAGGTATGCGTGATGTCAAGGATAGGCTTAGGCATTGTCGCTGAGAACAATGCTGTCTGGTGATTCTCAGGAATTTCTTTGAGTATGGTCTCGATATCCTCACGGAAGCCCATATTAAGCATCTCGTCAGCCTCATCGAGCACGATAGCCCTGATGTTCTCAAGACGCAGCGTATGTCTCCTCATGTGGTCCATGACACGTCCCGGCGTTCCGACGATGATTGACACATTTCCCTTGAGTGAGCGTATCTGCTTGGATATATCCTGTCCTCCGTAGATAGGAAGAATTTTTATACCATGCATGAACTTTGCAAACTTGCGTAGCTCATCTGCCGCCTGAATTGCAAGCTCTCTGGTAGGACAGAGTATGATACACTGCACGCCCTCAACCTCAGGGTCAATCCTCTGTATCATCGGAATTCCGAATGCCGCAGTCTTACCTGTTCCCGTCTGTGCCTGACCGAGCACGTCGCGTCCCTCAAGGAGTGCCGGTATCGCCTGCTGCTGTATCGGTGTCATCACCTCAAAGCCCATCTCCTGAACTGCGCGTATTATTCGCTCGTCGATAGGTGCGTCCTCGTATCTGGCGGCATCTCCCGTGCTCTCCACGCTCTTAGTCTCCTCTGCGGCATTTGTCATGTTTTCTGTTTTGCTGTTTTCCATTAAATTAATTACTCTCTGCTTTCTATATATTAATATTTTCTTCTGTCAATTCCTGTCCTCTTATAATAATCAGCCTTATCCTGATACATCAGCTTCTCCGCCTCCGTCAAAAGTGCGTCCGGGTTTCTCGGTGCCTTGTCAGTCCACACCTCACCCACAGCCATGTTGACACCGTGCTCCTTCATGTCCTCCCTCAAAAGACGGACACGCTCTCTGAGCTCCTCATTGGTCACGCCGTTGGCTGCTGCCAGGAATTCATCTCCACCTATTCTGAACAGTCCATAATCACCGAACACTCTTCTGAGACTCTCACAGGCATTCTTAAGCAGTCTGTCGCCCATCTCGTGCCCCTCGGTGTCATTCACTTTTTTAAGACCCGTGACATCACAGTAGACTATGCCAAGACTCCTGTTCTCATCGACCGTACTCATATATTTGTTTAGCGCGTATCTGTTTCCAAGCCCGGTGAGCTGGTCATTGTAGCTCATAACCTTGAGCTCCTTCATCAGATCTCTTCTCCTTATACAGGAGATTATGAAATGACCAAGTATGTGCAAAATATTCGACGCATATCTCAGTGCATTCTCAGGAGGATTGTCAACGCCATAAAAGCCTATTACCTGCTTGTTGTCGTAGAGCGGCACAACGACAAGCGAGTGTATATCCTGCCTCTTGAGAGTCTCATACTGAAGCGGGTCATTCTCCTTAATGTCCTCCAGGTCTGCAATCACTATATGCCTGTTCTCCGCAAAATTCCTGTACCAGTTGGCACATACCTCCGCCGGAACATTCTGCAATGAGTCCTTCTGCGGCTCCACTCCGACTGCCGTCCACTCGTAGGTATTGTCGTCCCCGCCGAGCTCATTCTGCTCGAAAATATAAGTTCTCGCACCGTTGAGCGCCTTACCTATATACTCGAGCACAACCTGTAACGACATATCCGGTGTAGGCGCCTGCAAAGCAATTCTGAGCGCCTCGTTAGACATAGCCTCGATGTTCTCATACCGGCTCGCCTCCTCGCACTCATGGTCATGCCCTGCCGCGTCCGCGTCAATCGCAATCTCCACCCTGTATCTTCTGCCGCCGTCAGTTACAAGTGTATCCTTTATCGCAAAATCCTTATCAAGCAGGATATTATAATGTCTCCACTCTATAAATTCGCCCTCTCGCAAATTTTTATTGTTGCAGACGGCACAAGGTGCTGAGCAATGCTGCAGCACCTCATAGCATTTCTTTCCTGCTATCTCATCCAATGAATGAATGCCGTACATTCTGAGTGCCTTTTTGTTCATATATACCAGTTCATCTGTATCTATGTCCGAAGCATACACACATTCGTTCATATTTTCAAAAAATTCCCAAATTTTCATGGCATACACCTTTTTCTGCAGACCAAATCCATACGTTTTGTCGATGGCTTAGTCCAACAGTCTTATTTTTTTCGTAACAGTATATTGACAAATACATGTCTATTATACCTAGATGCACGCGAAAATTCAAGAAAACTTTTGTCTATTCATTTACAATATTATAGTACGATTTTGATGTAATTCTGTACACAATGACATAAAATACCGTGAAAGCAAGCACGCATATCACATTTACAAGTGCAAAGAAGCCTGTGTCGTTAAAGCCGAAGCACATAAGCATCTTATTCACAATCGGGAACGCAAACGCGAGATGGACGCATGCCACTATAATAGGTAGAAAAAATACCGTGAGCATCTGCGAATTTATGCTCGACTTGATATCCTTCTTAGTCATGCCCAGCTTTTTCATAATCTCGAAACGTCCGCAGTCCTCATACCCTTCGGTAACCTGCTTGTAATATATGATAAGTACCGTTGCAAGGACAAATATTATTCCGAGAAAAATTGCGAGGAACAAAAGTGCGCCAAACATCGTGTAAAAATCACTCCTCTCCGCTGCCCTGCTCTCAACATTCACGCTGACGATGCCCGCCTTATACTCTTTATTAAAAAGTCCCGCAAGTTCCCCTGTCATGACAACCTTCTTTGCATCATCACCCGTCATGTCAAAATTATAGAACCACTCTATTCTAACCGCACTGCTGTCGATTGCGTCAATCACAGGCATGACGATTTCCTCCGGATTGTTCACAAAAATATACATTGCCGGAATTACATTGAGCGCCTCGGTTCCGTTTGCCACGAACTTTCCGATGACATTTTTTACCCTATAATGAGGACCGTCGGTTCCGACTGAAAACTCGTCAAGTGAATTGCCCTTGGAGCTTCCCATTCCCTTCGTGAAGCACACCAGCGCCTCATCGTCCGCAAGCTCAATACTCTCATTCATCAGGCTGTTGTAATCGTCCGTGGAAATTGCAAATATCATGTATACATTCATGCCATAATAATTCACAAGCTCCTTATTATACTCAATTCTTCCGTTATACAATGCCCCGGTAAATATGGCAGCCGAGTAGTCCGTCACATTCTTAAGCTCTGCCCCCGCATCGTCCACACAGCTCTTCACGGATTTTTTCATATCACCCATATAATTTTCCATATCAGAATAGCTGTCAAAGGTCGTTGTAAGGTTGATATCCCTCGGATATCTGTTTCTTACGACGCCCTCCTCACCCGCATAAAGACATACCGTAGCCGAGAGCATGACGAGCACCATCGTGCACAGCACGCATATCGAGGCGAGACCCGCGCCGTTTCGCTTCATTCTATAGAGCATCGACGACACTGACACAAAATGGTTGGTCTTGTAGTAATAACGCTTATTCTTTTGCAGCAGACGGCACATTGTCACCGAGCCTGCTATAAACAGCAGATATGTGGCTATTATTACCATTAAAACTGCCACGAAAAACATAGTGATTGCGCCCATCGGGTCCTCTATCGTCACCGCAATGTAGTACGCTCCTGCGAGGATAGCGGCACCGCACAGCGCAATGAACCAGTTCGCCTTAGGAGGCTTCTCTCCCCTGTTCTCGCTCCTAAGCAGGTCAACCGGCTTTGACATTCTGACCTGTCTCACCATGTTGATGAAAAGAAGTACATATATCACACCGAATACCTTCAACGTCATAAAAAGCGCTTCCGTGTTCACTGTTATATTGTAATTATTCTCCCCCTTGATTGCATATATCATGGCAAGCTCGCCGAGCTTTGCAAAAACCATGCCGAACACCAGTCCAATGCCGAGCGATATGAACGCAATCTGAACGCTCTCCCAGAATAAAATTCTCGCCAGATTGCCCTTTCCCATACCGAGCACATTGTACAGACCAAATTCCTTTTTCCTCCTCTTCATCAAAAATGAGTTCGTGTAAAAAAGAAACAGCACCGCAAAAATTATTATGACATAAGTTCCCATTCCGAGCATTTCCGCCACAAACGCACCGCCTCTGACTGTTTTTAACAGCGGGTCTCCGGCTAAAAATGCAATTATATAGAACATCATCACCATTCCGGTACATGTCAGTATGTACGGAAGGTAGAGTCTCTTATTTTTTCTTATACTGTCCCACGCAAGATGCGGGTAAAAACCTATTCCCATACTTGTCTCCAATCCCTGCCAAAAATCATTGCCTTATATCCATTATTTTAGCAACTGCCATCTTTGACTGTATTTCACCATAATTTTATTAATCATCTGCGCTCTTTTTTCCTGTCGCGAGCACCGTGAGCGTATCCGCAATCTTGCGGTAAAACTCGTCTCTCGTGTCGTCCCCGCGGTAAATCTGGTGGAATACCTCTCCGTCCTTTATGAACAATACTCTCCCCGCGTGGCTTGCCGCCTTAGCCGAATGTGTCACCATGAGAATGGTCTGCCCCTTCTCGTTAATCTCCCCAAAAAGCCTTAACAGCTCATCTGTCGACTTGGAGTCGAGCGCTCCTGTAGGTTCATCGGCAAGTATCAGGCTAGGATTGATTATCAGCGCCCTCGCCACCGCCGCCCTCTGCTTCTGACCGCCCGACACCTCATACGGATACTTCTTTAACAGCGGCTCAATTCCGAGCTGCACCGCGAGCGGTATCAGCCTCCTCTTCATCTCCGCGTGCTTCTCCCCCGCGAGCACCAACGGCAGATATATATTGTCCTCCAACGTAAATGTGTCAAGCAGGTTGAAATCCTGAAACACAAATCCCAGCTTATCGCGCCTTAACTGTGAAATCTCCTTCTCGCTCAGCTCCGACAAATCCTGCCCCTCGAGCCTTATCCTTCCGCCTGTCGGCTTGTCGAGTGCCGCCAGAATATTCAACAGCGTTGTCTTACCTGACCCCGACTCACCCATAACAGCCACATACTCGCCCTTCTCCACAAGAAAAGACACATTCTTCAGCGCCTCGACCTTGTTCCCGCCGAATCTTGTGGTATATGTCTTTTTGATATTTGCTGTCTCTAATAAACTCATCTTTTCCTCCATTCTGACTGTCCCAAAAAGTTAAATGTTTTCATTTTATATAGCTTTGCAACAGACAATTTCCTTTCACCCCATGAAATTTCTTTCCTTTCAAAGCTGTCATATCTCATTTATCTTCTCCCTCCTCACAGCATTACTATAACAAAAAAGGAAATGCAGCTCCATCTGATCGGCTTACATTTCCTTATGCAAAACTTACATTTGTGTAAGAATT
>CAMEEX010000158.1 GCA_945915235.1 uncultured Clostridia bacterium
ACTGTGCAATCTTCTGAAATTTCTCGGCATCAACCGTCGATGACGCAAACAGAAGGACGAAGAAACACAGAAGAAGATTCATAAGGTCTGAGAACGTGTCCTTCCATCCATCGGTTTTTACGGGAGCTTCGTCTTTCTTTTTTGCCATTAAGCCTCACCTGCCTGTCCGCCTTCCTCTTCAGTGCCGAACTTACTTCTCTCAGCCGGTGAAAGGAATGATTTTAACTTTTCCTCGATAACTCTCGGGTTCTCGCCTGCCTGAATTGAGAGAAGACCTTCTATCATAACCTCTTTGAGTGTTACCTCTATTTCATTGTTAGCACGAAGCTTAATTGCTACAGGAGTAGCAAGCCAGTTTGCAAGGAGTGAACCATAGAATGTCGTTATGAGGGCAACCGCCATCGCAGGTCCGATGGCTGACGGATCGGCCATGTTCTGAAGCATCTTGATAAGTCCGATAAGTGTTCCGATCATTCCCCATGCAGGACCCATACCTGCTAAGTTTTCCCAGAAACCATATACCTTCTTATGTCTTGCCTCAAGGTTACCTAATTCTGTCTCAAGAATGGCTCTTACAAGATCGGGCTCAGTTCCATCAACTATAAGCAGAACTCCCTTCTTTAAGAAATCATCATCAAGACCTTCCGCAGCCTCCTCCAGTGCTAAGAGGCCTTCCTTCCTTGCAAGGTTGGAGAGCTCGATAATCTTTCTTATCGTCTCGGCATTGTCAACCTTCTTATCCTTGATTGCAATAGTGAAGCCTTTGAGTCCCTTGACGAAATCCGGAAGCTTGTTCATCGTAAGACAAGCACCAAACGCACCACCAATCGTGATGGCAATAGAGCCCGGTTCAATGAAACTTCCGATAACCCCAAAACCATCACCTGAAATAATTCCATAAACTGTGAATCCAAAACATAAAACCAAACCAACTATTGTAGCTAAATCCACTTTGCTCACCTACCAGTCATCATTATTTGTATATCAAACTTCTTCTAAAGTCTCTCTTTCAATATAAATTTTCCTCTTATAAGATAATACTAAATTTTTTATTTGTTGTCTACTTTCTTTTACAATTAATTTTTTCCCCGTTGTGAGTGTCACCACCGTATCGGGTGTTTCCTCTATAACTTCTATCAAATCGCTGTTTACCGTAAATGTCGTCCCGTTAAACCTCGTAAGGTCTATCATTCTCCCCCTCCTATCCACTTTTTAAATGTCATACTTCTGAGCCCGCCAAGAATGTCGTCCAATTTACTGCTGTCGAACACGGTACTCCCCGACTCAATCTTTAATGCTTTGTCAGGCCATGGTGTGTATTCGACATTGACTCCATATCTGTGCGCTACCTCATACGCCATATCACGCAGGCTGTAGCTTTCACCTCCAACATTATAGACATCGTTTGTGCATTTGTCCGATAACGCCCCCGCCAGTATTGTCCGGCAAAGATCATCAATGTATGTCAGTGTTCTTCTTACCTCCCCATTCCCATACAATGAAATGTTTTCACCGGCTTGCGCTTTTCCTATAAAGAACTCAGCGGTACCGTATGAGCTTACGCCCTCAAGCAGGCTTCCATATGGAACACATATCCTGAACACACAATACTTCAGCCCGAACACATCGGAATACATTTTAAGATACTGTTCACATGCAAACTTATTCACCGCATATACTGTCTTAAATTCCTTAGGTGCGTCCTCCCTGAGTGCCTCGTCACTCCCCCTGTATACAAGTCTTGTCGACGGAAATACGAGCTTCGCCTTGGATTTTTCTTTTCTCATGGCGTTCAGGACATTCAAAAGTCCCAGTTCATTCACCTCTATGAATGTGTCAGGTTCGTCAAATCCGGCATAGGTTCCCGTCTTTCCGGCAAACAATATCACCGCATCGACATCGAACCTGACCTGTAAAACTGACTCTTCATCCATAATGTTAACAGGAGCATACCCGCCCCAGCCGTCCTTATGTCCGCTCTCCCTGTCATATAAATACAAATCTATATCCAACGCATTGTTTTTAATGCTCTGAATAAGATTGCGCGCTATATAACTGTTAGCTCCTATAATAGTGACCGATTTCATGGTATGCTCCTAAAAGTTAATTAATATTAAGTGTACTCATACATGTACATTCTGTGAAGAATGAAAAACGCATCCTTTGCGTTTTTCCGGTATAAAGTTTAGAATATCTTAATCAGCGTATTATGCTGATTTAGATATTCTCTTTATACTATTATCTCTTGAGATTTATAAGTTCCTCCAAGAGTGTATCGGATACTGTGATAATACGCGAGTTAGCCTGGAAACCTCTCTGTGTGGTTATCATATCGGTGAACTGTCCGGCAAGATCAACATTGGACATCTCGACATAACCCGGAGCAAATGAACCTCCGTCGGCAGTCACATCCTGACCGATGCCGTCGAACTCACCCGAGTTCATTGTCGCTGAATACAGATTAGAGCCTGCCTTCTCAAGTCCTGCCAGGTTAGCGAAGGTTGCAACAACTATCTGACCGAGTATCTTGGTATCACCATTGTCGTAGCCCGCAACAATCTTACCGTCTGTCTGAATACTTACGGATGTCATCTTACCTGCTGCAAGACCGGCATTTTCTCCGTCGGCATTTCCCTTCTTAGGTACGAGGGAGGTATCCTTACCAAAACATGTAATCTGTGAAACATCTGTTGTGATGTTCTCGCTGAATGATGCTCCCAAAGAGGTCACATTAAGTGTAAGCGGTGAACCTGCCGTAAGACTTCCGTCTGCCTCGCTGAATGTAAGCGGCGCATCAGCCAACACATTTCTCAGTGCTGTCTCATCAAGTCCCATATCAGTTCCATTGCAGGACATACCTGTACAAGTCATCGTGTAGTTGTACTCATCGGTACGGGTAATTGACAATGTCGCTCTGTATTCGTATCCAAGATTATCATAAAAACTTACGTTCGTTGTGATTGCACCTGCTGTGGAAGAAAAGCTCTCATCATTCTTGTTTATATTACCTGTTATTATTGTGTTGGTTGTCTGCTTAGGATTAGCATATGTATTCTCAGAACTGTAAACCGCTAACGGGGTTACAGTCGCTCTCTGAATATTGCCATTTTCGTCTGCCTGCCAGCCCATAACGCTGTAACCTGCACTTGTAACGAGATTTCCGGTAGCATCGGTTGTAAAGTTACCTGCTCTGGTAAAGAAATTCTGTGTTCCATCACTTACGATAAACATCGAGTTTCCATTTATCATAAGGTCGAATGGGTTGTTTGTTGCCTGAGAACCACCTGAGTCTGAAACAGATGTGCTCATTGCTGCGACTTTAGAGCCAAGACCTATCTGCATTGCATTCGTACCGCCTCTGCCGGTAGCTGCATTCGGTCCCGATGCGCTCTGTGTCGTCTGATATAAAACATCACTGAAGGATACGCTCTGTGACTTGTATCCTACGGTGTTTACATTGGCGATGTTATTACCAATAACATCCATCTTGGTCTGGTGTGTTTTAAGACCTGCCACACCAGAGAAAAGTGCTCTCATCATAGTATTTGTTCCTCCTGATTAAGAAGCCGTGATATGAACTCCTCTGTCATTCAGAGTTCTTAACTTCCTTATCGGTCCAGCTAAATTATCACTGCTCCATCAATATTTGTATAAATATTGTCAGCATCACTGCTCTGCTCCATTGCCGTAATCACTGTATTGTTTCCCGTGTTTACGATAAATGATAGGATGTCCATTATTACAAGTGACTCCTTAATGCCTTTTTCTTCTGCTTTCCTGGCACCATCCTGAAGTCTCTTCATCTGTTCATCGGACAATGTTATGTTTCTCTGCCTTAAACGCTCGCCTGCATGCTTTGAAAATTTTAAACTGCCCTCCGTGGCGACATTTTCCTGTACCTGCCACTGCTGTCTTAACACATCCTCGAAGGACATGCCCTGCATAGCGGCTGCATCCGTGCTTTCTTTTGTCTTATGATTCAGATACTGTCCCGTGACCTGCTCAATGGAGGAATAGATATTATTTTTTATTTCCATAATTCGTTCCTCTCTTCCGTCAAAAATACGGAATACCTGTCAAGAGTGCTGCGTCCTTAATTTGAAGAACTGTCATCAGAACTGCCATCGTCCGACTTACTGTCACTCGAACCGTCTGAGCCTGAATTAGCCTCGTCCATGATTTTCTTGTAATAATCTTCGTCCACAACAGAATACAGATCATTGATATCATACAGATAGCCATTTATTGAAAGATATGTGCCGTCCTCACGTATCTCAACAGTCTGAACCTGCCCGCTCACATACTTTGTCTCGCCGGTGCTGTCTGTAGTAGCCATGATAACGTATTTTCCAACAAGATTCTGCGCCTGTCCCTTTGTCATTGAGTCAGACATATTCTGCAATTCCTCAATCTGTGAGAAGGTTGCCATCTGTGATACCCACTCCGTGTTGGTTGTAGGCTCAAGCGGATCCTGATACTGCATCTCTGCTACAAGTATCTGTAAGAACTGATCCTTGCCCATAGTAGAGGTTCCCTTGGTATCCTGTGAAAGATTATCCGGCGTAGTATTCGCATATACCTTGCCGTCTACAATCGTTGCACTTATTGCCATTACATTTCAACTCCTTTCCATATTAATATTAATCATCATCGCCGGGTTATAGTTCACATGCTATACCATATAGTCGACATTTCCCCCCGTTGCTCTCATCATCTCTGCTGCTAAGACATCCTCGTCCGCAGCCTCATCATCGCCTATTATGGCATTTATCTCCTCGATTGTAAGGCTCCTTGAATTCCTGTGCTTTTCTTCATTCTGAGAATTTTCTTCACTGCCTTCAAGATTTTTCCCCATCTCAAATCCATGTGTCTGTACAGTTACCTCAACGGCATCGACTTTAAGTCCCTGCTGCTCGAAATTATCCTTGAGCATCACTATCTGATTCTCAATAGCACTCTTTACATGCTCATTCTCAGCCATAAGCTGTGCGGTAATTATGCCATCTCTTGAAGATATGACAAGATTTAATTTGCCAAGGTTTTCAGGCTGAAGCTGTAACTCCATCTCAGAAAATGAACCATTGACATTGACCTTAATCGCGTCTACAAGCTGTCTTACAACATCTTCGGCATTGACGGTATAACCCTTAAAGGTGCTCTCGGCATTAACGGCATTATCCACATTTCCTATGAGTGTCTTTAAAAACTGTCCTGAAAGGCTCTCATTTCCATTACCTGACAGTTCGGACTGTGAATTATCCTTCTTATCTGACTCAAGAGTAATCTTATCCTCAAGTTTGACATCAACGTTAGCTGAATTGTCAACATTCGCTGTCTCTGCGGAATTTTTCTCCGAAGCCGCCTCTGTCCTGCCATCTGTCATCTCGGATGCTGTCTGCCCTGTCGGCAGCTCCTGCGCCAAAGACTGAACAGTATCAGTTGACTGAAGCATGGCGGTCAACTCGTCAGTACCAAGTCCCATCTCCTGCGCTGCAGTCGATATAAGATTCTCAAGCTCATTGCCAAGTTGTGAGAATGTCTCAGAGATACTGCTATCCGTGAGAAGCTTAAGTGCATCTCCATCCGCAAGCGTCTCGGCAACCAAGTCAGCAAGATTATTCTGAGAGAGCAAATCCATCACACACAGACCATTCTCGGCAAGGAATTTCTCGAGTTCCTCGTCTGTCATGTCAAGGACTGCACATACGACTGCTTTTACCTCGCCGGTAAGTGCCTTGAGGCTTCCGGTCATAACACTTTCATCGACTGCCTTACCGTCCCCGGTATGTCTTGCCCCTCTGACAATATACTCGACCTGTGAGCGCCTTGTCGACATCTTCTCCTGAGTTGTCTTACTCTGTTGGTTAAATGCTGCCATCTTATTCAGGGAATTCTGCATAAGATTTCCGAAAGATGTGTTTGCTGCCTTAGCTGAAGTCTTCTGCACATAGCTGTAATTACCGCTGATGCTCTTCGTTCCCTGAACTGTCCCAACATTTTTCACATTAGTGTTCGTCATGTTCTTCCTCCTTTCCAAATATTTTATTTATAGTCAACCGCATATGCGGATAACTATCCGTTTGTCCCTGCCGTGGTAGTCTCCAAAGCTGCACCGGTGCTGCTCTCTGCCTCGGTGCTTGCCGCCTCTGTAGGCATCGCATCAGGATTTCTTGTCAAATTATTACTGTTCGTACCCGAATTAATGCTTGCGTTGCTTCCGTCATGTGTTCCGTCCGGATTTCCGACAGGATTCTTTCCCTGACTCTCCTGTATTCTGTTCTCACGATACTCCTCAACCGTGTATGGTGACGGATACATGAG
>CAMEEX010000159.1 GCA_945915235.1 uncultured Clostridia bacterium
CATTGACGATGCTTCTGCGAGACAGGCAGTTGCAAGTGTACTTCGCTTCTTGACGAGAATGGGTATTATAAAGTATTATAACCATAGCGGATTTATTGCACATGTACTTGACGAGGATGAGCTTATGGCTGTCAAGACCAACACAGCCGGGCTTTACCGAAGGTTAAAGAGTCCAAGAGACCCTGTATACAGAGGCGATATCATAGGTGAGGTTATAGACCCTTATGAGGGTGAAGTGATTAACCAGATCATTTCTCCGACGGAGGGAATTATATTTTTTGCACATACTGCACCTACGGTTATGGAGAACAATGTTGTCTACAGAATTATCCGCAGACTTCATGAGTAATAAATAACGCACAAAAATATGTCATGGGACATGAACATGGAGGACAAAATGAGCAAGGTTAGACGAGTTTATTCTGAGAAGATGCCTGCATTCGCTGTCAAGGCAAAGGAGCTAAGTGACGAGATTTCCAATTATCTTAACATCAATACGGTTAAGAACGTGCGGGTACTCATCCGCTACGATATTGAGAATATCTCCGATGAGGTGTACAAGGATGCATTGGTTACAGTTTTCTCCGAGCCGCCGGTAGATTATGTTTACGAGGAGGATTTTGAGAGAAAGCCGGGTGAGAAGGTGTTCGGTGTTGAGTACCTTCCGGGACAGTTCGACCAGAGAGCCGATTCAGCAGTACAGTGCGTAAAGCTTCTCAAGGAGGACGAGGAGCCTGTTATCAGAACAGCTACCGTATATGTCATTGACGGTGATGTGACGGATGAGGAGCTTGCTCATATAAAGAGCTTCTGCATCAACCCTGTAGATTCGAGGGAGGCAGATATGGCTAAGCCTGAGACACTTGTCACAGTTTTTGCCGAGCCTGCCGATGTCAAGGTTTTTGACGGCTTTAAGGATATGGAGGACGACAAGCTGTCTGAGCTCTACAAGTCGCTCGGTCTTGCCATGACATTCAAGGATTTCAAGCATATTCAGAACTATTTCAAAAATGAGGAGAAGCGTGACCCGTCCATGACGGAAATCCGTGTTCTCGATACATACTGGTCTGACCACTGCCGCCACACCACATTCTCGACAGAGCTTAAGAATGTGAGCTTCGGCGACGGAGACTACAAGAAGCCTATTGTTGATACCTACAATCGTTACCTTGCCGACAGAGAGGTTATCTTCAAGGGCAGGGATGACAAGTTCGTATGTCTTATGGATATAGCACTTCTTGCTATGCGTAAGTTAAAGAAGGAGGGCAAACTCGAGGATATGGAGGTATCCGACGAGATTAATGCGTGCAGCATCGTTGTCCCTGTCACAATAGACGGAGTTACCGAGGAGTGGCTTGTAAACTTCAAGAACGAGACTCACAACCACCCTACTGAGATAGAGCCTTTCGGTGGTGCCGCAACCTGTCTTGGCGGTGCAATCCGTGACCCGCTCTCAGGCAGAACCTATGTATATCAGGCTATGAGAGTTACCGGCGCGGGCGACCCTACGGTTCCTGTAAGCCAGACCCTAAAGGGTAAGCTCCCACAGAAGAAGCTTGTCCGCGGTGCAGCTAACGGCTACAGCTCATACGGCAACCAGATTGGTCTTGCGACGGGCTATGTGAAGGAAATTTATCATCCGAACTATGTCGCAAAGAGAATGGAAATCGGTGCTGTCATGGGTGCGGCTCCAAGAAAAAATGTTATCCGTGAGACCTCTGATCCGGGCGATATCATAATTCTTCTCGGCGGAAGAACAGGCCGTGACGGCTGCGGTGGTGCTACGGGCTCCTCAAAGGTTCACACCGAGGCTTCCATTGAGACCTGCGGTGCAGAGGTTCAGAAGGGTAATGCACCTACAGAGCGCAAAATCCAGAGATTATTCAGAAGAAGTGAAGTAAGCCTTCTTATTAAGAAATGTAACGACTTCGGTGCGGGCGGCGTATCCGTTGCAATCGGTGAGCTTGCCGACGGTCTCAACATCAACCTTGACAAGGTTCCTAAAAAGTACGCAGGTCTTGACGGAACGGAGATAGCAATTTCAGAGTCACAGGAGAGAATGGCAGTCGTTGTCGACAAAATGGACGTTGACAAGATGCTTGCATACGCCGCAGAGGAGAACCTTGAGGCGGTTCCTGTAGCTGAGGTTACACCTGAGAAGAGACTTGTTATGTACTGGAGAGGCAAGAAGATTGTCGATATCAGCAGAGCCTTCCTCGATACCAACGGTGCCCATCAGGAGACCGATGTACATGTAAATATCCCATCTAAGGACGGAAGTTGCTTTAATGCTCCTGTTGTAAACGATGTCCGCGCTAAGTGGCTTGAGACACTCGCAGACTTAAATGTGTGCTCACAGAAGGGGCTTGTCGAGATGTTCGACGGATCAATCGGTGCAGGTTCGGTATTCATGCCTTACGGCGGTAAGTACCAGCTTACAGAGGTTCAGACGATGGTTGCAAAGCTCCCTGTATTAAAGGGCAAGACTGACACCGTAACCATGATGAGCTACGGCTTCGACCCATATCTTTCCTCATGGAGCGCATACCACGGAGCTGTATACGCAGTGCTTGAGTCTGTTGCGAAGATTGTCTGTGCGGGCGGTGACTTCTCCAAGGTAAGATTTACCTTCCAGGAGTATTTCAGAAGAATGACTGAGGACGCATCGCGCTGGGGTGAGCCGTTTAAGGCGCTTCTCGGGGCTTACGATGCACAGCTTGGTTTCGGTTTACCCTCAATCGGAGGAAAGGACAGTATGTCCGGAACCTTCAACGATATGGACGTTCCTAACACGCTCGTATCCTTCGCGGTTGATGTTGCCAAGTCACAGGATATCATTACACCTGAGTTTAAGAAGGCAGGAAACAAGATTGTTCTCTATACAATCAAGAAGGACGAGTATGACCTTCCTGATTACGAGGCAGTTAAGAAGTTATATTCAGATATAAGCAAGGATATTGCAGACGGTGTTATCGTATCGGCATATACACTTGATGCTAAGGGAATTGCGGCAGCAGTCAGCAAGATGGCATTCGGTAACAAGCTCGGCGTTAAGCTTGATGCCGGCGCGGTCAGCGCAGATGAGCTCTTTGCTCCTATGTACGGCTGTATCGTTGCCGAGGTTGCAGCGGACAAGAACGGCGCTGCGGCAGGTAAGGTAATCGGTGAGGTTACTGACAACGCAGAATTTACATACGGCGATGTGAAGATTGGAGTTGACGAGGCTCTCGCTTCCTGGAAGTCGACACTTGAGAAGGTATTCCCTACAGTTGCCGTAAAGGGTGGCAAGGAGCTTGACACTCCTGTGTACAGTACTGACAAGGTATATGTATGTAAGAATAAGGTTGCCAAGCCTACAGTATTTATCCCTGTATTCCCGGGAACCAACTGTGAGTATGACAGCACGAAGGCATTTGAGCGCGCAGGAGCAAATGTTGTGACCAAGGTATTTAAAAACCTCTCCGCCGAGGATATCCGTGAGTCGGCACACGAGTTTGCCGATGAGATTAAGAAGGCACAGATTATCATGTTCCCGGGCGGTTTCAGCGCAGGTGATGAGCCGGACGGTTCGGCTAAGTTCTTCGCTACAGCGTTCAGAAACGCAGCCATCACGGAGGAGGTCAACAAGCTCTTAAATGAGAGGGATGGTCTTGCACTTGGTATCTGCAACGGCTTCCAGGCTCTCATAAAGCTCGGTCTCGTGCCTTACGGTGAAATCAGAATGCAGACACCTGACTCACCTACACTTACAATGAACACAATAGGCCGTCATGTGTCAAAGATGGTCTACACCAAGGTTGTCACCAACAAGTCTCCATGGCTTGCGGGAGCACAGCTTGGCGGAGTATACTGTAACCCTGCATCACACGGCGAGGGACGTTTCGTTGCCAACGATGAGTGGCTTAAGAAGCTCTTTGAGAACGGACAGGTTGCAACGCAGTATGTCGATGTGAACACGGGAATACCTACGATGGACGAGGAGTGGAACCCTAACGGTTCATATATGGCAATCGAGGGTATCACAAGCCCTGACGGAAGAGTGCTAGGCAAGATGGCTCATTCAGAGCGCCGCGGAGATTCTGTAGCTATCAACATCTACGGCGAGCAGGATATGAAGATATTCGAGTCGGGAGTTAAGTACTTCCTCTAAGATAAATAAACGGATATTGAAGTAAAACATGCCTTGGAAGGTTTTGAGTGCAGTGCGTGGCTGTTACGCATTGCACTCGGAACTATACAGGGGAGTGAACTAGTGGAAAACACGCAAAAGCGCGTTTTTCATTACTATTTGAGTCACTGCAAAAGCAGTGACATGGTGGATTAATATGAAGAAAAGTGTTAAGAAAGAGATATTTGGTTATCTCAGGATAATTGTGGCGGGCGTCATTATCGCAGTGTTGCTCAATAAGTTTGTTATCATAAATGCGGATATTACGTCTGAGTCTATGAGCACAACGCTCGAGAAGGGCGATAAGCTGATTGGACTCAGGCTTGCTTATATATTTTCGGAGCCGGAGCGCGGAGATGTGATTATATTCGAGTATCCCGACGATGGAGAGAAACTGCTCATCAAGAGAGTTATAGGGCTTCCGGGCGAGATGGTTATAATAAAGGAAGGGCGCGTTTACATCAACGGCAGCGAGGTGCCTCTCGATGAGCCTTACGCGCATGGCGTTAGCAGGCAGGATTTCGGACCATACCTTATCCCTGCCGACTGCTATTTCGTTCTGGGCGACAACAGGGACAACTCGAAGGACTCGAGATACTGGAAGAATACCTACGTTACCAAGAAACAGATAATAGCAAAAGCACTGTTCAGATATAACAATGGATTTAAGGTTATAGAGTAATAATAAAAATAAGAAAAAAATAAAAAAAGTATTGACACCACAAAAGATAAATGTTATTATATCAATGTTGTGAAAATAAAGAAGAGTGTCCGCTCTCACCTTAGCACATACATGTGACTCGGGTTAATATCTAAGCTTTGACGGGCTGCTGATTGGCGTGCCCTTGAGCGTTGAGTGTGCGGATGGTTTTCTATCTGCATTTTTTTTGCGAAAATATGATGGAGGTGCACTACAATTAGCGACTTAATGATTAACGAACAGATCAGAGACAGAGAAGTACGTCTGATTGGTGAAAATGGCGAACTTATTGGCATCATGTCTGCCAAAGAAGCATATAAGCTGGCTCAGGAGGCAGAGCTTGATCTTGTGAAGATAGCTCCTACAGCGAAGCCGCCGGTATGTAAGATTATCGACTACGGCAAGTACAAGTATGAGCTTGCAAGGAAAGAGAAGGAAGCCAAGAAGAAGCAGAAGGTTATCGAGATTAAGGAGGTTCGTTTATCTCCGAACATCGAGGACAATGATCTTAACACCAAAGTTAGTGCAGCCAAGAAGTTCTTAGAGAAGGGCAATAAGGTTAAGGTAACTTTAAGGTTCAGAGGTCGTGAGATGGCTCATATGGCGAGCGGCAAGCACATTCTTGATGACTTCGCTAAGATGCTTGAGGAAGTAGCAGTTGTTGAGAAACCCGCCAAGGTAGAAGGCAGAAGCATGACACTGGTTTTAGCACAGAAGCGCTAAAATACTATATTTAAGGAGGATTTACATCATGCCAAAAATAAAGACAAGTAGGGCAGCAGCAAAGCGTTTTAAGAAGACAGGTACAGGACAGTTAAAGAGAATGAAGGCTTACAAGAGCCATATCCTTACTAAGAAGAGCACAAAGAGAAAGAGAAATCTCAGAAAGGCTACTTTAGTTGACCACACAAATCTTAAGGCAATGAAGAAGATTTTACCATATCTCTAAGATAAGGTCGTGTTCGACAGCATTTTATAAGATATGATGATGCATTGCCGAGCGGTCGGCATGTGCTTAGAATAGAAATTTAGGAGGAATTAGACAAAATGGCAAGAATTAAAGGCGGTTTAAACGCAAAGAAGAAGCACAATAGAGTATTAAAGTTAGCTAAGGGCTACAGAGGAGCCAGATCTAAGCAGTACAGAGTTGCTAAGCAGTCTGTTATGAGAGCTCTCACAACAGCTTACGCTGGTAGAAAGCAGAAGAAGAGACAGTTCAGACAGTTATGGATTGCCAGAATCAACGCTGCAGCAAGAATGAACGGACTTTCATACAGCAAGTTCATGTTCGGCCTCAAGAACGCTGGTGTTACAATGAACAGAAAGATGTTAGCTGAGTTAGCAGTTAACGATGCAGCAGCATTCACACAGTTAGCAGAGGTTGCTAAGGCTAACCTTAAGTA
>CAMEEX010000160.1 GCA_945915235.1 uncultured Clostridia bacterium
ACAAAGCAAAATTATTATCTGGTCTTGCAAATGAAGAATTTTCTGATTTTGAGGATTGCTTACAAATGGAATGTGCAAAAAGTTATGGTGCAGAATATATTGTGACAAGAAATGTGTCGGATTATTCTGTATCAGACATAAAGGCAATTTTGCCAAGTGAATACTTAGGTCTGTAATAACATTTTGGGTTGAGACAAAGGCAACATATTTTTTTCGTAAAGTTATAGAATTTGTATTTTAAACTTGTAATTGAATGACAAAAAAATTTTTAGAGATATAATCTTTTACAGATGAGTCAGCAAATATAAAGCGTATTTTGCTCGAAAGAAAGGATTATAATGGATTACAAAAACTTCTTTAAGTTACAAAGGTTCTCTCTTCTGTATGACTATTATTGTTTTATCGATGTTGCCGATTATTTGGCAGATAAGCTTTTTATTCGGCACAGGGTTAATGTTAAGTTCCAACAGGAAATGCAAAAACATGGCTGCAGGTATTTAATTATATTTTGCAGAATAAAGAAAAGGGATAGATTGAGGTTAGAGGCTGCATTGGGAGAGCTGAAAAACAAGATGCTGTTGCTGGGGTATACGGATTATGAGAAATTTTGTAAAAAAATTCAGAAAAGCTTACTGGAAATTAATGGTAAAAACCATTAAAATGAAGTTGTGTTTTAAGATAAGTTGAATGGGAGAATAATATGAAGCCTATGTATTTATCAATCCGGCAGGAGGCAACTGGAAGAAGAATAAAAGAGCTGCTGCATGACAAAGGATATTCTGTAAAGGATATTCAGGAGGTTATGGGGTTTGAAAATCCTCAAGCAGTATATAAATGGCTTTCAGGAAAGTCACTTCCAAGCCTTGATAATCTACTGATTTTGAGCAAATTGTTACATACAAGTATTGAAGATATCCTCGTCGTGGACGGGGATATTATTATTTTTATACTATAATAATATAACATAAACAGAATAAATGTTTAATGATAATATTTTGTTGTTAACAGTGCAGATTTGTTTTATAAAAAATATTTTTTATATTTCACGCCAAAATCTCCCCTTTCGTGCCGGAAATATTGTGTTTTATTACAGAATTGTTATTATACTTATTAAACATGTAAGAGTATTCAGCGAGGCTTGCGAATATCGGCTTGCTTTGTATTATTGTTGCTTTGACAGGAGAAGGGAGGTTTACCACACAAAAATATGACAATTATGATATGTGACGATGACGAGAAATTCTACATGAAACTAAAAAATATTCTGTGCAGCGATAATCGGCTTTCCAATACGGAATTTATCTATTGTAGGGACGGAATAACCGCATTGAAAGAATATAAAGACAAAAAGCCTGACCTTATTTTTATGGATATAGAGCTCGGAAGGGATTTGGGTTTTGATGTTGTGAGGGAGCTGCTTTTGCAGGGATATCAGCCGAGAGTGGTGTATATAACGGCTTATTCACACTATGTTTTTGATTCATTTGTGGGGCAGCCGCTCGGTTTTGTGAGAAAAGATAAGTTAGAAACAGATTTGGAGATTGCCATGCTTGAGGTTTGCCGCGTGTTTGAGAGAAAATTAAAAAGGCTTGTCATACAGAGCGGAGTGTCTGAGTATGAGCTGCCGCTGTGCAGAATTTCCGTGATTGAGATTTTCGGGCACGATATGGTAATTCATTATTCGGACAGAAGCACACTCACTGTGAGATATACGTTAAGCAAAATAGAAAAACAGCTTGCAGCTTACGATTTTGTGCGGGTGAGCAGAAATACATTGATTAATTTGGAGCATGTAAAAAATATTTCCGGAAAACAGGTAGTCATGAAAAACGGAATGGTGATAGATGTGACTTCAAAGAAAATATATGATGTAAAAGAAGCTGTAAAAAATTATATATGTGAATGAAATCAAGGAGAAAACGAAAATTATGAAAAAAATATTATATATTTTTATGTGCATTTTTTCCTTTATATTCATCTATTATCTGCTCATAAATATGGCAGGGCATAAGGCTTTTCCGTACCTTGCGATACTTGGAGTTATCGTGTTTAATGTGCTTGCATTTGTTGTGGACGGGTACGAGAAGAAGATGCTCGAACAAAAGCTTGGGTTTGAGATAAGGCAGAGGAGCCTGGAATATCAGGAGGAGAATATAAAGGAAATAAAGTTAAGGCACGAGGAGATAGAAAAGAGAAATCACGATTTCAACAAATCAATCACGATAATACAGGATCTGCTATCGCAGAAAAATTATATTGAGGCGGAAAAGTATGTGGACTCACTTTCAAAAAATAATGAGAAGTACAGCGGGCACAATATTTATTCAAATAATATTATTTTGAATACTTTGTTAAACAGAAAGCTGGAGGAGTGCAAAGAGAAGGGGATAGATGCCAAGTGCTTTGTGTGCGGGAAGGCGGATTGTATAGAGGATATTGATTTGTATTACCTTTTTGCAAATCTGTTGGACAACGCGATAAATGCCGCACAGGACAGCGTAAAGCCGCATATAAGCATAATGATTAATGCCTCAGATGAAAAAATATACGGTGAGATTGTCAACTCGATAAGGCATACGGATAAGACGGATTTTAAAGAGCTTCTCCCCGATAATTTCGCAAAGGGACATGGCTATGGGCTGTCAAATATTTATGAGATAATTGCAAAAAACGGAGGAGATATTCAATATTCACTGCCAAGCCCTGAGCTTGTGAAGGTGTCATTTAATGTTGAAAAGACGGGGAGGAAAAAGTGTGATTGTTAACAATATTAAAAAATACTATATTTCTTTGTCATGCATCTTGCTGGTAATTATATCGGTGTTCAAGCTGACATATATTAACCGTGAATATTTCGGGGCAGATTACAGCGTATATGCGTTGCTTTTTATGCCGTTTTTATACTGCAAGGTGCTGGATAATACGGACGATGCTTCGATGAAAATGTGCTTTAACTGGATCTGTGTTGTGCCGATGAGCATGTATCTGTACCGCAGACAGCTTGATGTGCTGTTCACCTATTCGATTATGGGGCTGCTTATCACATTTCTTGCCGGAAACAGAAGAAAAGGGCGTATTGCGGAGACTCTTGGTGTGGGTTCTGGATTTATTTTTCTGAATATCGTGTCGTTATATTTTACACTAAGTCAGCCGCTTTTTGATGGTGCAGATTATAAAAGATACTGCGTTTATAATGCATTAAAGAATGCAAAAATGTTCGGATTTTCACGGAATGCGGAGGAGTATTTGAACATGCTTGGAAATATGCCGCTGAAGCTTTCTAATAAATATTTTATCGCACAAAATATTGTGAGTCATGGTATTGTGCCGGTGTTTCTGGCTGTGTTAATTATTGTCGCGGCACTGTCGGCTGCCATCTGCGTGAGCTACAGAAAACGTAGATACCTTCCGATGATGGCAGCAGCGACAATTACTATTCAGATAATATGCTATTTCCTCGCGAATATAGGTGTTTTTGAAAACTGCGTGTATGAAATTATTTTTCACGGAAATATCATGTACACATTATGCGTGTTAGTGCTGGTATTTATAATGTTTGATGTGCCGCGTGGGGTTTGGCATGTTTTAAAGCCCGCGCATAATTAAAGTTCAATAATTTTTTTATCCGATATGAGAAACTTTTGGGTGGCTACATTATCAACAAACTTCATATCGTGGGAAACGAATAAAAGTGTTCCCTCGTATTCCTGAAGGAGCTTTTCCAGCGCCTCGATTGATGGGAGATCCATGTAGTTGGTGGGCTCATCGAGAATGAGGACATTGACATTGGAGACAAAGAGCATCGCAAATGCCAGTTTCATGCGCTCGCCGCCGGATAAATCGGCCGCCTTTTTGTTCATATCTCTTCCGGTTAAGAGCAGTCTTGCGAGAATTATTCTTGTGATATCCTCCTTCTGTATGCTGACGGACATGGCGTTTTGAAGCACGGTTTTTGTTGCATCTATTTCGGCAAGATTTTGGCTGACATATCCTATGCGGGCCTGCGGGACGACGGACACCTGATTGCGGGAAATAATCATATTTAAGAGGGTGGTTTTTCCTGCTCCGTTGTCTCCCAGTATTGCTGTTTTGCTTCTGTTTTTGATAAGAAATGAAGCATCGTCGTAGATGATATTTCCGTCGTAGCCGAAGGTTATATGGTCGCCGCGGATAACTATTGGATTTTCAGGCGGGTTAGTCAGCCTGAAATCAGGTCTGATTTTTGGAAGCTCCTTCGGCTTTTCCTTGACATTCAAATGTTCAATCCTTTTTAGGACATTGAGTGCACTTTTTTCCATGCTCCGGGCGCGATCCGAGGTTGAACGTGTTCCAATAAAATTACGCATCTTGAACTCACTTTGTGACATATTTTTAGGTTTTTTGGTCATATTTTTTGCCTGAGCTTTTTTATCCTGATAAACCTCGGTGAGCCTTTTCTTTTCGGATGTGTATTTCTCATATTCATTCCACTTGGACTTTAGCTGTTCTGATTTTACAGCCTGATAGTCGTCATAATTTCCGATATATTCGGTGAGTTTTCCCTCCGACAGCTCGACAATTTTGTTGCACACATCGTTCAGAAATGCGCGGTCGTGGCTGACGATTACAAATGAGCTCATTTTTGACAGTCGTTCTGTAAGAAGGAGTCTGCCGTTCACATCGAGATTGGCGGTCGGTTCGTCCATAAAGGCTACCGCCTTGTCGCTTGCGAACATTTCGGCAAGCCTTATGCGGGTATTTTCGCCGCCGCTGACCTGCTCCTGCCAGATTTGTCTTTTCACGCCCAGCAGCTTCGTCTCCCTTGCGTCTATCTCAAAGGTGTTCCAAGTGCCGTCAAACTGACGGAAATAAAAGGGGTCACAGCTTATTTTTACGGTTCCGCTCTCGGGCTTTAGCTGTCCGGTCAGAACCCGGAGAAGGGTGGTTTTGCCTGCACCGTTAGCACCGACAAGACCTATCCTGTCGCCCTCGTAGAGCCTGAATTTTTCAAAGTTGAGGACTTCCTGTTCACCGTAGGTTACTCTGATATTTTCTGCACATAATAATTGTTTTTCTGACATAAAAAATCCCTCCTTGACCAAAGAGAGATTATCATAAAAATCCATGCCTGCTTATGCATGGAAAATAAGTATAACAAATCGGATTTTTAGATAATCTCTGCACAACATAAAAAGACGATAATGCGTCATTTGCGTAAAACAACAGTGCAATTAATCGTTCTTACGGTAGTTCCTTTTGTTGACTGTTTTGAGAGTTATCTAATAATCAAATCTATCACACTTGCCCTTTCCTGAATTTATGTTTATTATATGAGTTTCCCCGTTGGTTGTCAATATATGTCATATTCCGCATTGCAAATTTTTTTTGATGGTGATAAAATATCACAGGAAATGATTTTCATTACTATTTGTGCCGTTGCTTTGCGGCGGAATGGAGATTTCTATGAAGCTTGTTACATATCTGGATGGTAAAAAGGAACGTGTTGGCGTTATAAATGAGGACGAGACATGGGTGTATCCGCTGCGCTCGCTCGGCATGCCGTATGTGGACATGCAGGAGGTGGTGGAGAAGATGTCGAGGGCTGAGAAGGAGCTCATTGGCATATATAACCGCAAGGAGCCTGACGAGATACATGGTGCAATTCCGGTTAAGGACGTGGAGCTTTTAGCGCCTATTCCAAGACCTAAGCAGGACATTATATGCCTCGGAATTAACTACATGGAGCACGCTGTCGAGTCGGCGCGATATAAGCAGGAGGCATTTGGCGGGGAGAGACCTTATGCCGTATATTTTTCCAAGAGAGTGAACGAGGCGGTTCCGAACAAGGGCTTTATCGAGGCGCATGAGGATCTCGTTGACAGTCTCGACTATGAGTGCGAGCTTGCGGTCATTATCGGCAAGGACGCGAAGAATGTGCCGGAGGACGAGGCGGCAGATTACATATTTGGATATACGATCATCAACGACGTGAGCGCGAGAAATGTGCAGACACGCCATAAGCAGTGGTATTTCGGTAAGAGTCTTGACGGATTTACTCCGATGGGACCATGCATCACGACGGCGGACAGCATAGCATTTCCGCCAAGACTTACCATACAGTCGAAGGTCAACGGTGAGCTCAGGCAGAACAGCAACACAGAGCTTCTGATATTCGATGTGGCGCATGTGATAAGCGAGCTCTGATCGGGCA
>CAMEEX010000161.1 GCA_945915235.1 uncultured Clostridia bacterium
CAGCCGTGTCACTGATTCTGAGCACCTTTCCGCTTATCGTGTCATTCTTTATCGTGAGCTGTCTGACCTTTCCCGACTCAAGCCCTATGTCTGCTATAGTGTTCTCGAAGCTCTTCTCAAGCCCCGATATCTCAAACTGTCTGTACACGCCCGATATGTACGCCTCCATGCTGCTGCCCTCTGCGCTGCAAAGCCATACATTGTTATATGTAACCGCCTCGTCCACAACGGCGAGCACCGACACAATACTGTTTCCTCTCGCATAGACACATATTCTCCTGTCTGAATAAGCGTCCATCGACAAGCCCTCAAAGCTGAAAATTCCCTCCTCTGCAACACAGCTCCATGCTCCGAACTGCCTTATCTGCTTCGCCGACATGTTGGCAGGAGTCCCTATTATCGTGAGCTCACGCCTTATCACGCCACCCGCGTTGCCGTTTACCAGTACCATATAGTCATATATCTTGTCAAACGCCGCCTTCTTTACCTTCTTGTCCGCCCTCGTCCTCTTGACCTCGACATCGGTGTGCTCAGCTATATCCTGCACGTCCCTGCCGCTGTTTACAAGGAAATCGCGAAGCTGCCCGTAGGTCAGCGCCGAGTAGGCATATTCAGGCTGTGCATACTCGTCACTGTCCCACACTATGCTGCCCGAACCGTTGAGTTCGTCCATATATTTTACATACCACTCCGTCACATTCTGCCCTGTCCCCGGCTCCATATCCCTGTCAAGGAGCACCAACATTCTCGACGCGAGCGCCCTGCTTATATAATTACCGTTTTCGGCATTGCGCGACCTTAGTGCGATGACAACGCCCACAATAATCGCAATCAACGCGACCACTGCAAGCCCAATAGCTGCCAGCCTTCCGCCCCTATGTCCACCTTTTCGTCTAACCGCATATTCCATAAAAACCTCCAATAATACTCGTTCAGCCATGCTGAACGAGCTTTCGTTCTGAGACAAACAGCATAGCCTGACCGCATCTGCATGCTCTATTGTATTATCTCAAACGCAAAAGTAGACCCCTTTCGGAGTCTACTTTATTGAAAATTAATAAGTTCTCATTCTAATCCCAAAATGCCGTTTCCTACAGTTTTGACGCCCTAGCTCAAGCTAGGTGGGCGACCTCACATAAGCTTCAGCCATCCACTGCAAAGGAGGCTCGACATCCACTTATAAATATTGGAATCCCATGAACGTAAATGTAGGTTCAAAAAAGTAAGATTGTCGTACACCCCAGGATTCAAACCTATTAATCATCTGTTAATATTATATCTTCAACTGAACAAAGTATACCACATTGTACCCTGTTTAGCAAGAAATTTTTGCAGGGCAAAATTTCCAAAAAATCACCTTGCAATTCTGTCCCCGACAACCTCCTCCATGATGACATCGGTGAATTTAAGTGCCCCGTTTCTGTTTAAATGGTCACAGTTCATGTACAGGCTCTTGTCATACACGAAACGCTCGTCAAAGGCATAATCGTAGTACTCCACGCCCGTATCTGCCACAAGCTTGTCCATGACAGCATAAAAATCGCCATAGAAATCCGGCGTATCTTCCTTAATTTTATCTGTATACTCTTTAAGGTATGGCGTGGTAATCAGTATCGGTGTCGCCCCTAAATTCCTGCACAGCTCTATGATTGAATAGATGGCATCTAAGTTCGTCTCATTTAAAATCCTGTTTCCATCATCGTCATATCTGTACAGAACTATATGTCTATAGTAGGTATCATTAACATCCTGCTCAAGCTCACCGCTCTCCACCACCCTGTTCCATCTTGCCACATTGGTGTTGACACTCTTTCCGAGAAGAACCTTCGGAATATTCTCATACGCTGAGAGCACCGGGAACATTCCCTCGGATATATGGCTTAACAGACTGTAGTCCTTTATGTACTTAGGACGAAGGACACTGTAGTATCTGTTGTTCTTATCCTCAAAGCCGCTCTCCTGCTCCTCCGGAATACCATAAAAAGAAAAATACGACACCGTCATAAGCACAACAGCTCCGTCCGATATATTATCCTGATAATTCTGAAGTATCCTGTAATCGTAATCAGGAGACTGCGCCATAAGTGAGAAGTTGAACGCAGACAGCCCACTGTAATTGTCGTAGCACAGACCATACTGCCCGTGGCTCGACCCCAGATTGCACAGAACTATGTTGTCAGGTACATTTTTAAATTTATCTGTATCATTGTCATCGGATATGTCCATGTGCACATACACGGCATTGAGTGCCACCACAAGGACGCACACTATGCATACAGCCGCAATAAATTTTATTACAAATTTTTTCATCGTATTCTCCCTGCCGCCATAAGGCGGCTAAAATAAGAATGAAAAACGTGCTTTTTACGTTTTTCTTGTGTAAAATCGTAATACATCTTAGACAGTGTCTTTTACTGTCTTAGATGTATTTTCACACTATTCTCCCTGCCGCCATAAGGCGGCTAAAATAAGAATGAAAAACGTGCTTTTTACGTTTTTCCTGTGTGAAATCGTAATACATCTTAGACAGTGTCTTTTACTGTCTTAGATGTATTTTTCACACTATTCTCCCTGCCGCCATAAGGCGGCTAAAATAGGAATAAAATCAAAACTGGAAATACACGAACTCAGCCGCTGCTCCCTTGCTCGAGAATAACACAACAACAACAGCCAACGCCACATACATAACCCATCTGAGTGCAGGCTTTCTGTTTCGTACCGCCTTCAGCATATCCGTTCTGTAGCTTATAAAATCTATAATCCCTAGAATTATAAGCATACCCGCAAGGTACACAAGCCTTGACAACGAGATATAGAGCTGTCCAAAGCCCCCCTTTAAATATGCCACTGGCGATGTAAGCCCGCTGAACATTCCTCCGATGACATACAATGCATCGTGAATGTTTGACGCTCTGAAAAATACCCACGCAAAATTGCAGAACACGAACACAAAAAGCCACGATATGAACACGCCCGCCTTTTTGCTTTTAAGCTTCTTTAGCGGTCTGCCCGCAGCTTTCTCAATTACCTGCGCGATACCGTGGATCCCGCCCCATATAACATACGTCCAGTCAGCACCATGCCATATGCCGCTGACGAGAAAGGTCACTATGAGGTTAAAGCTGTTTCTGAGCTTCGAGCACCTGTTTCCTCCGAGCGGAATGTAGACATAGTCCTTAAACCACGTCGACAGCGATATATGCCATCTCGACCAGAACTCCTTAATCGACTTGGAAAAGTACGGCGACGCAAAGTTCGTCATAAGATTAACTCCAAACAGCTTTGCACTTCCGATTGCTATATTCGAGTACCCTGAAAAATCACAATATATCTGAATTGTGAAGAAAAAGGTGGCAAGAACAAATGCGAAACCGCTGTATCCCGAAATATTTCCGTAGACATTGTCCACATACACAGCCAGCGTATCCGCAACCACTATCTTCTTAAAGAAGCCCCATAGCATAAGTCTCATTCCATCTGCTGCCTGCTCATAGTCAAAGGTCTTTCTGCTTGAAATCTGTGGCAGAAGATTGCTGCTTCTTTCTATCGGACCGGCAACAAGCTGCGGAAAGAAAGACACGAACGCCGCGTAATATCCGAAATGGTGTTCCGCCTTTACATTGCCCCTGTACACATCAATCACATAACTCATGGTCTGGAAAGTATAAAATGAAATACCAACCGGAAGCATCAGTCCCAAAGCAACAGGATGAAGCTTCAATGTAAACATATTTGCAAAACTGACAAAGCTGTTCAGCAGAAATTCCAGATATTTAAACACGAAAAGCACTCCGAGGCAGATTACGACCGTTCCCGCGAGTATCCACTTCTTTTTCCTGACCGACGAGGCTCTCTCAAGCAGCAGTGCCGCCGCATAAGATACCACCGTCGTCCCGAGAATGAGCACCACATATTTCGGGTTCCAGCTCATATAAAAGTAATAGCTGGATAAGAGTAACAGCACCCACCTGAACCTGTGTGGCAGGCACCAGTATATTATAAATACCAGCGGCAAAAAAATTCCATACGAAAAAGAATTAAAGAGCATAGCTTTTTACCTCTTTCCAAAGCTGTTCACTTTTTTCACAAACATTCCCAGCTTTCCAAAAACGAACTGAATTATAACGGATGTAGCTAAAGTAATCAATATAAGCAGTAAAATTATAATCGGAGAAAATTTCGGCATAAATATAAAACTCGTCATAATATAATAGCAGTAAAAACTATGACTCAGCCACATTATCGTGCTGTGCTTTCCAATGTACTCTATCGGCCTTCTGACTATATTTCCAACCTTATTTGCGAACAATACAATGACCGCCGTTGTAAATACCGGTGCATATACATAATCGTATATTATTCCGTTAAACTGCCTCATGTAAAATACAATCCCGATTACAGCCAATGCAATAAAAGCCGCAATCAAATTTCCCGAATATCTGTCCTTAATCTTTGATATTATGTCATACTTAGCGCATACGATACCTGAAAGATATTGAGCAAGCAATAACGGAAACGGCATTATTATTATGGGATACAGATATGAATCTGCAAGCCCTGCCCCAAGCACGGTATTGGTTATCTGAGGCACAACATACAACCCTGCCTGCGCCATCAGCACAACCACAATCAGCGAAACGAATATATTATTTATTTTCTTTGAAAACCATAATATTATAGGTGTATACAGCATGAGCAGAATAAACGGCGTAAAAAATGAGATTTCTCCATTATAGCTTATCTCCACTGCCGTAAAATTAAGGATAAGTGCCCTTATCGATTTTTCCACCTGCGGCACGTTCATGATAAAGCACACAGGCACAAACACAATTAGCACTTCCCAATATACTTTATATAATCCAAGTATCTTTTTGCCGAGCTTATTACATATATTGTCTGTATTCTGCACGGATTTATATGTTCCATATCCACTTAAAAATACAAACAAAGCGACACATATTTTTCCGAAGGAACCTATTATATTGGCTGTCTCATGTCCCTGAAATGAAAATATTGAAAAATATTCCGCATATCCGATTCTCTCGGGGAAACAAAATACATGATGATAAAACATTAAAATAATGGCAATTCCCTTTATGAACTTCGTATCTTCTCTTGTAAATTCCTTCATCATATATCTCCCGATACTATCTCAAATAAAGTATATAATATGTCAGCGAACACAGCTTACCTTCCGAACTTGTGTACGGTCCCTCAAAAAT
The DNA here is from genome assembly GCA_945915235.1 of uncultured Clostridia bacterium. Taxonomy (GTDB): domain Bacteria; phylum Bacillota; class Clostridia; order Lachnospirales; family Lachnospiraceae; genus CAG-882. The sequence goes on from CAMEEX010000161.1 coordinate 5,223, forward strand.
ATAATAGTCACGCAATGCTTTTTTTGCAGCTTCCGTGTTGTTTCTGCACCATGGAAGTTCGACATAGATACATCTGTCATCCAAATCCCACTGTTCAAGTTCTGCTTCATAATGGAGACGCTTTACAGTATGGTACCTTTCCTCCTCGTCCGTCGGCATATATGTGCGCTGTTTGAGCTTTGAATCCCATACAAGCTCCTCATAGCCGAACTGGTCCTCCTTATTCTCGTTAAATGAAGATAATATTCTGAACCAGCCCTGATAATCAACCTCCTCAAGCATTCGGTCAACGGTCTTATCCATGTAGGTGTATTGGTAATTATAGTATCCGAAATCACCCACATTGATATCTACAATCGGTACTTCCTTCTTTGATGCCGCCGTCCATACCATCGGCATGCCCCCCGTATTCACACGCGAAAAAACCGCCAGAGTAACAGGGTCAATAGTTACAAATGTCTCAGCCAAAGCAAGACCTGCAATCACAACCGACACGGGAACAAAAGCAAACCACCTGTCAAGCACCCTCATAACCATAGTCATGACAATAAGAAGAAAAAGCACATCCGACAGAATATTATATCTCGTTCCCTTAGCTTCAAGGAAGAACAACAAAAATCCCGTATATACAGCATATTGAATCAAAATAAACAGAAACGCTCTGCTGTTTATCTGCTTTTTTTCCTTAACTGCCGGAACAAAGGCAAGCACCAAAAGGCACACTATGAGAATAACCGCCCACAGCCATGAAAAATTCAGGATAAAAAGCTGTCTGGCTTTAAGAATGAAATGAGAGCTCTCAAACTGGAAGTTCAGGCGACCGTCACCGCCAATCTTGAGCACATCTATAATTCTCACACCGCCCCACGCCGGCATAAACAATATCTTTATGAACAAG
>CAMEEX010000162.1 GCA_945915235.1 uncultured Clostridia bacterium
ATACCTACCGGGCAGACCGGAGCGGTGAGAGGGCTGTCCGCGATGGCTGCGAAGGTATACGATGCCATCGTGAAGAGATTTCTTGCCATATTTTATCCGCCTGCCGTATATCAGAAGATAGCTGTTGTTCTGAAAAAGGATACGGAGAGTCTGTATTCGAGTTTCAAGGTGCTGATATCTGAGGGATATTTGAAGGTTGCCGGTATTCCGGCTTCACAGAGCAGAACCGGCAAGGCGAATGACGACGAGACCGAGGACGTAAAGTGCGACTCTGCGATGTTAGAACTTCTGCAAAAACTGAAAAAAGGTGACATAATTCCAATCGGTGAGTTCTTCATAAAAGAGGGAAAGACATCTCCGCCTAAGAGGTACACTTCTGGCTCACTCATTCTCGCGATGGAGAATGCGGGACAGCTCATAGAGGACGAGGAGCTGAGAGCACAGATAAAGGGAAGCGGAATAGGTACCAGTGCGACGAGAGCAGAGATATTGAAGAAGCTTGTCGATAAGGGATATATTAAGCTTAACAATAAGACACAGGTTATAACACCGACACTTTTAGGTGAGATGATACACGATGTCGTTGCGGCGTCAATAAAATACTTATTAGATCCAACACTTACGGCAAGCTGGGAAAAGGGACTAACGGGAGTGGCAGATGCGACCATATCGTGCCGGGAATACTTAGATAAGCTTGAGGGCTTTGTGAGCAGAAGAACACTTGCGGTGAAGCAGGTGAACAATCAATATATGTTAAGACCTTATTTTGATAATGCTGCGGCGTTTTATAAATAAGTTTCTTAGGCAAAAACAGATTGTTTTAGATGGTGCGATGTGTTAAGATGCTTTTTATAGGTTATTTTGAAAATAAATCTTATGTCGGTTAAGGAGGCGTGCGTATGTGCGGTATAGTAGGATATTGCGGACACAGGGATGCGGCAGATGTACTGCTTGACACACTTGGAAAATTAGAGTACAGAGGTTATGACTCAGCGGGTATCGCTGTTATTGAAAATAATAAAATTAAAGTTGAGAAGTCACAGGGAAAGCTTACCTGCCTTTTGGAGAAACTTAAAACTGACGGAAAGCCTGTAGGACACTGCGGAATAGGTCACACAAGATGGGCTACGCACGGTGAACCTTCAGATATCAATTCGCACCCTCACGGCAACAAGAGAGTGACGATAGTACACAATGGCATAATCGAGAATTATAAGCAGATAAAGGATTTCCTTTCGGGTCAGGGCTATGCGTTTGAGAGTCAGACTGATACTGAGACGGTTGCGAAGCTGCTTGATTACTACTATGACGGGGATCCTGTCGAGACCATAGCGAGGGTTTTAGGCGAGATTGAGGGCTCCTATGCGCTCAGCATAATGTTCAGGGATTTTCCGGACAGAATATTTGCTGTGAGAAAGGACTGCCCTCTCATAATAGGTGTCGGCGAGGGAGAGAATTTTATAGCGTCGGATATGTCAGCGATACTTCAATATACCAAGAAATACTATCTTCTTGAGCAGGATGAGATTGCATGCATAAAAAGCGACAAGGTCAGCATATGTGATGTGCACGGCAACCCTATCGTGAAGGAACTGCAGACTGCTACATGGGATGTTGATGCCGCACAGAAGGGTGGTTTTGAACACTTCATGCTGAAGGAAATTTACGAGCAGCCTACATCGGTAAAGACGACCATAACACCTAGAATTACAGAAGGAATGCCTGATTTTAGCGAGTGCGGACTTACAGATGAGAAACTTGCAGGCTACCACAAGATATTCATTGTGGCGTGCGGTACGGCAATGCATGCGGGAATGGTAGGAAAATATGTAATAGAGAAGCTTGCCAGAACAGAGGTGACGGTCGACATTGCATCGGAATTTCGCTATAGGGATCCGCTTGTAACGGATAAGGACTTAGTCATTCTCATTTCCCAGTCGGGTGAGACGGCGGATACGAGGGAGGCGCTAAGAATATCAAAGGAGCTCGGAGCGGATACACTCGCGTTCGTGAATGTGAAGGGCTCGTCAATCGCCAGAGAGGCGGATATGGTTATGTATACACATGCAGGCCCTGAGATTTCAGTTGCTTCAACGAAGGCATTTTCCGTACAGATAGCCATGATGTATATGCTCGCCTTCAAGCTTGCCTATGCAAAGGGGAAGATAACAAAGGAGGAGTGTACGGCGTACATCGCTGAGCTTGAGAACATTCCGGATGCTCTTGAAAAGACCTTAGAATGTAAGGATGCCTGTCAGTTCGTGGCATCTAAGATTATGAATGCGGACAGTCTTTTATATATCGGGCGCGGTCTTGATTATGCGCTCAGCATGGAGGGCTCGTTAAAACTCAAGGAGATTTCATACATCCATTCGGAGTCATATGCGGCAGGTGAGTTAAAGCACGGCACAATCTCATTGATTACAGAGCAGATGCCTGTAATAGCGGTTGTGACACAGCATAACCTCATGGAAAAGACTGTGAGCAATATCAAGGAGGTAAAGGCTAGAGGCGCGAAAGTGGTTCTTGTCTGTGCCGAGGATGTTGAGATAGACGAGGAAGCGGTGGACTATATTGTCAGGATACCTCTCATAAATGATATCCTCATGCCGATGCTCGCGGTTGTTCCGTTACAGCTTATTGCATATTACACTTCGGTTCTTAGAGGAAATGATGTTGACCAGCCTAGAAATCTTGCGAAGTCTGTTACTGTTGAGTAATTTTGGAGGGGTATGGAATTATGTCTGAAAAATTGGGAATAGATAGATTATATAACCTTGGTGAGACGATTGCGGCGGAGCTTTTTGAGGGGCTTGAGTATCCGTGGGAGGCGCTTCCGCTCATAGGCGATTTTATAAAGAAGCTCGGAAGCACTCTGGATAAGTCGGAGTATGACGAGGTGGCGGAGAATGTGTGGATTGCCAAGAGCGCCACGGTCGCACCTACCGCGTATATAAATGGTCCGTGCATCATCGGTAAGAATGCCGAGATACGCCACTGTGCCTTCATAAGGGGCAACGCCATCGTTGGTGAGGGTGCAGTTGTGGGAAATTCGACGGAGCTTAAAAATGTTGTGCTTTTTAACAAGGTTCAGGTTCCACACTATAACTATGTGGGAGACTCCATTCTTGGCTATAAGTCGCACATGGGCGCGGGTTCAATCACCTCGAATGTGAAATCGGATAAGGCGCTTGTGAAGGTAAAATGCGACGGCGAGGTCATTGAGACGGGCTTAAAGAAGTTCGGTGCAATGATCGGCGACAACGTTGAGGTCGGCTGCGGCTCTGTGCTCAACCCGGGAACTGTCATAGGGCGCACAAGCAATATCTATCCGCTCTCATCGGTGAGAGGCTATGTTGCTGAGAACAGTATATATAAGAAGCAGGGCGAAGTTGTAGAAAAACGATAAAATGGAGGACGAAAGTTGAGTAAGGTTGCGATAGTTACTGACAGTAACAGTGGAATAACGCAGGAATATGCAAAGGAGCTTGGAATATCCGTGCTTCCGATGCCGTTCTATATAAACGGTCAGTTGTATTATGAGGATATTGATTTGACACAGGAGCAGTTCTACAAGGCGCTCGGTGAGGACGCCGAGATATCGACCTCACAGCCTGCTCCGGGTGATGTTACAGACCTTTGGGATAAGCTTTTACAGGAGTATGACGAGGTGGTTCATATTCCGATGTCGAGCGGGCTGAGCAGTTCATGCCAGACGGCAATAATGTTGTCGGACGACTATGACGGAAGGGTGCAGGTTGTAAATAACCAGAGAATTTCCGTCACACAGAGACAGTCAGTTCTAGATGCCATGGCTATGGCGGATAAGGGGTATGATGCGCGTCAGATTAAGGAGAAGCTTGAATCGACGAAGTTCGAGTCGAGCATATATATAACACTTGCGACTCTGTATTACCTCAAAAAGGGCGGAAGAATTACACCTGCGGCTGCGGCGCTCGGCACTCTTTTAAAGCTCAAGCCCGTCCTGCAGATTCAGGGCGAGAAGCTTGACGCGTTCTCAAAGTGCAGAACCTTGAAGCAGGCTAAGCAGACTATGATTAATGCCGTGCAGGACGACTGCAGGAAACGCTTTGGAAGCTCAGAGAAGGGCGAGAATATGTATATTGAGATAGCATATTCCGGTGAGCCTGACGAGGGAAAGCTCTTTTACGATGAGGTCAAGGCACTCTATCCTGACCATGATATCGTGATGAACCCGCTGTCACTCAGCGTTTCCTGTCATATCGGGCCGGGTGCGGTTGCGCTCGCCTGCGTGAAGAAGCTAGACATATAATATATGTGATTGGATTATCAAGAAACGATACTACAGAGTTCACATGGAATAGAGGATAAATATGGAAAATATTGTATCTAAACTGATAATGTACGGGGATATGCCGGCGGAGTCGATACTTATGAAGCTGTGCGATGTCTCGAGAAGGGCGAAGGACGATAAGACGCCGACCGATGAGCTTGTGACGGAGACCTATCGTCAGATTAAGCGCCTGCTGGTGCTCGCGACCTCATACGGCTTCGACAACAATCTGTGGCACAATTACCTGACCTTTCTTCTGATAACTGACGAGAACCCGTTCAGCATAACCTGTGAGAAGGTGGGAGCGAAGGACGGAAGTGCCAACTACTTTGCAAAGAACGATTTTAAGGCATTCTATGAGCTGTTTCACTATGATTTTTCATGGCTTGAGGAGAGACTTGGAATAGACAGCTTCGATATCCTCGAGAATTACAGGGCTATAGGAAAGCCTGAGCTCATGTACAATAAGAATGTGAGCGAGAAGGTCAGAAATCTCTCACTCAGGCTTGGAAATGCAAAGGACGCAGACGAGATATTTGAGCTTGTGACGGGCTTTTATAAGGATTACGGTGTGGGAATGTTCGGACTTAACAAGGCATTCCGCTTCTCCTCAGATGCAGACGGAAAGATTAACTTCCAGCCTATCAACAATATGGAGAGAGTCATGCTCGACGACCTCGTCGGTTACGAGATACAGAAGAAGAAGCTCGTCGACAACACCAAGGCTTTCGTCGACGGCAAGAAGGCGAACAATGTTCTTCTCTTTGGCGACAGCGGAACGGGTAAGTCCACAAGTATCAAGGCGATAGTGAACGAGTTCTATGATCAGGGTCTTAGAATGATAGAGATATATAAGCATCAGTTCAAGGATCTTTCGAATGTAATCGCTGCTATAAAGAACCGCAACTATAAGTTCATAATTTACATGGATGATCTCTCCTTTGAGGAGTTCGAGATTGAGTATAAGTTCTTAAAGGCTGTTATCGAAGGCGGTGTGGAGACGAAGCCTGACAACATACTGATATATGCTACCTCGAACAGGAGGCATCTCATCAAGGAGACTTGGAACGACAGGGACGATGTGCAGAATGACAACGGCATGCACCGCTCAGACACGATGCAGGAGAAGCTGTCGCTCGTGAACAGATTTGGTGTCACGATCAATTATTCCAAGCCGAGCCAGAAGGAATACTTCAACATTGTCATTGAGCTTGCAAGGAAGAACGGTGTCAATATGACGGACGAGCAGCTCTGTGCGGAGGCTAACAAGTGGGAGCTGAGCCACGGCGGAATATCCGGACGAACAGCACAGCAGTTTATCAATTACTGTCTTGGTCAGCAGTAATCTATATAACGAGGATGGAAGCAATCTATGATCAAAGGAGTAGACATATCTACCTTACTTGAACTTGAGAAACTTAAAACGAAATATTATGACAATGGTACGCAGGAAAAGCTTGAGGTTATCTTAGCGGCGCATGGAGTCAACAGCGTGAGGCTCAGGCTGTGGAACAGCCCGTTTGACATTGACGGGGTGGCATACGGCGGGGGAAGCGACGACCTCGTGACCGTAATAGAGCTTGCGAAGAGATGCAGGCGCGTGGGAATGAGCTTTCTGTTAGATTTCCACTACAGCGATTTCTGGGCTGACACTGGCAAGCAGATGAAGCCGAAGGCGTGGAGAAGCTATGACCTGCCGAGGCTTTGCGAGGCTGTGAAGCGTTACACGGTGTCGGTGCTCGAGTACCTTGAGGCGGCGGGAGTATGCCCTGACATGATACA
>CAMEEX010000163.1 GCA_945915235.1 uncultured Clostridia bacterium
AGCCTATCAGTCTGTGCACGTCAACTATTGAAAGCGCCGTATACCGAACGGTACATACGGTGCTGTGAGAGGGCGGCGGTTAGTCACCGCCTCCTACTCGATATATTATTTATGCTTTCGTATATTCTTCTATTACGCAGGTGTGATGTTTCTTATCTTTACCCTCGGAGTCATAGTTAATTCCAACGAGAAGAATCTTATCGCTGTAGTTTGCCAGCGCGCCATGATAGCGGTTATCCTTTATCTGCTGTATGGCAGTGTCGGCAGAACGGTTGTACTTTAGCTCTACTATCATTGCGGGTCTGTGTCCGGCATTACTTCTCGGGATAAAAGCAAAATCGGCGAAGCCTTTCCCGGCAGGCATTTCGCGGATGACATTGTAGTACGCCGGTGCGGTAAAATATGCCATCGTAAGGACACAGCTGAGGGAGTTTTCGTCATTGTATTTTAAAACTGAGGTATAGGTATCGTGGGCGAGTTCGATAAGTTCGGCGACTTTTTCGCTGTCACTGTTTATAGTGGCTCTGAGCAGTTCATCACATTTTCCTACCGATTTTGCCACTTCACTCCAGCCACCGGTGCAAAGTGCAGCTTGATATGCCTTTTTAACTTCATAATTAGGTATATAAGCGCTTTCTTCCTCGTTGTCATATCCAAGATACCCCAGATGGATTAATGCAGTGATGGCATCATCCTTGGACGCAACGGTAGAGAAGTCATTTTGAAAAGTATCTGTATTTACATATACTTTACCACCTGACAGCATCTTCAATATATCGTCCTTTAAGCCCTCATAATTCATCATAATGAAGGTATTAATTGATGCAAACGATGAAGTGTTTTTCCAGTATGAATCAAAGCGGTGCCTGTCAAGAGCCATTGATACTGAATTAGGGTTGTACATGTGAAGCCCATCGATTAAATAGCCATTATACCATGCCTTTGTATTATCAAAATCCAAGTTATGTTCTTTACATAGTTCACGTACTTCATCTTCTGTAAAACCATAAAATTCCGTGATTGGATAAGAACTGAGCATCGTGTATTCCCTGAAGTTGTTAAGTGCCGATTCATCCTTTATCTTCTTGATTGGCAGGATACCGGTGATATATGCCAGTGCTAAGAATGACTTTGATTCTTCAGACTTAAACAGGGAATGTAGAAATTGCAGATACTTATGAACCAGTTTTTCGTCATCGCTGTTTCTGATTACGCAATCCCATTCGTCAATGATAATAACAAAAGATGTATCTGTTCTTCGATATATTTCATATATGAGCAGATAAAGTTCCTTTTCGTAATTAAGCGAATCACCATAAACTTCCCTAAAGTCATCACAGATACGCTCTTTAATCGCCTCTGTTAAATCTTCTTTATGAAAATCCCAGACAGAAGATATATCCAGATGTATGACATTATACTTGTTCAGGTATTTCTTGTAATCAATATTAGACGCAATCTTAGTATCATCAAAAAGCTTTGATGAGTCAGAGCCAAGGCTGTAATAGGCATCAATCATGCCGGCAGCATGTGACTTGCCAAAACGTCTGGCGTGGCTTAAAGCGATACAATTATCTTCTGTATGTATTCTTTTATTGAGAAATTCCAACAGCTTGGTTTTGTCCACATAAATCATACTGTTTCTAGCCCGTGTGAAGCTGGCATTACCCGGATTAAAATATATTCCCATTATCAATTCACCTCCCAAAGTCCTGTTAACAACAGTATAATTTCTTTCTTATTTTATGTCAAATAAGATATTACAATCCGCGTCAGAAATGCAGCAGGTAATAATCGAGATGTATAGCGGTATAAAATAATTGATATTTACTACTATATAAGCTATAATGACGAATATAGAGTTCGAATTTTTTACAGGGGTCGATAACAATGGGATTTTTTGGTAGAGTGGTCAATATATTCAAAGCACAGGTAAACAGTGCGGTTAAAGGCACAGGTGCGGTCAGAACGACGATGGAAACGGGAAAAGATATGATGGTTAAGTCTGTCGCACAGCCGGTAAAAAGACCGGAAGAAAATTTGCCGAATAAGCCGGCAGATGTGCAGCGCAACGAGAACTGTACTAAATTGCTTGAATATCAGGACAGAATGGGGAAGCTTTTAGGTGAGAAGGCGTACATTGCAAAGAGTGACTATCGCGACCTGGTTCAGGAATATTCTACGGTTATTGACTTTTTTGATGTTCTTGAGGACAGCGGAATGCTTAATGTCTTTTGCGCGAAAAACCGTGTTACGGAGGAGAATATAGCCCGGATTATCGCCAATTACAGAGATATAGAAAATGTGGTGGACAGGCATAATGAAGAATTTGTCACCACGGCTATGTCTGAGGAGAAGGAGTATCTGGATAACATTCTTAAGGCGGTTGACCCCGTGATTGTGTTAGATGATGACCAGAGAAGGGTTGTGCTCACCGATGAGGATTATTGCCTTGTAATTGCAGGTGCGGGAGCCGGAAAGACAACCACTGTGGCTGCGAAAGTAATATATCTTGTCGAGAAAAAGAATATTGACCCTAAAGATATACTGGTTGTATCCTTCACCAACAAGGCTGTAAATGAGTTAAAAGAGAAAATTCAGGGAGCATTGGGTATTCAGTGTGTGATTGCCACCTTTCATTCAACCGGAAATGCTATTATTCACATTAATTCTCCGGAGGAAAAACTGAATATTGTTGATAATTCAAAACTGTATTTTGTGATAAGAGATTATTTCCGTGGCTCCATTATGCAGAATGAGAGTGTGGTCAATAAACTTATTATGTTTTTTGCCTCGTACTTTGACGCTCCTTATGAGGGAGATGACCTAAACGGATTTTTCAATAATATTGCAAAATCCAATTTTTCCACCATGCGGAGTGATTTGGAGGATTTTAAGCGCGAGGTTATTGATGCGAGGACCAAGAAATCCGTGACCATTCAGAATGAGGTTCTGCGTTCTCATCAGGAGGTTGAGATAGCCAACTTTCTGTACCTCAACAACATAGATTATGAATATGAACCGATGTACCAATATAACATAACTTATTCACGCAAACCGTATACCCCGGATTTTGTTATATCGCAGGGGGATAAAACGTGTTATATTGAGCACTTTGGTATCTCAGAGAGCGGAGAGAATGACCGCTACAGTCAAGATGAGCTTGATGCATATAAAAAGGCCGTCAGAGATAAGATAACTCTTCACAGACAGCATGGAACTAAACTGATATACACGTTTTCAGCTTATAAGGATAGAAGACCATTGACTGTCCATCTTAAGGAGGAGCTGGAAAAGAAGGGCTTTGAATTGAAACCACGTTCTAACAAAGAGGTTATGGAAATGCTGGTTGCGGGCGAGGAAAACCGCTATGTGAGAAGGCTTATCAATCTTATCTGCCGGTTTATCTCTAATTTTAAGGTGAACGGTTACAACGCAGAAGAATTTAATAGAATGTATCATTCGACGCAGAATGTCCGCAGCCGGTTATTTCTAGATATCTGTAATGATTGTTATCTTGAATATGAAAGATGGCTCAAGGAGAATAACGCGGTCGACTTTGAGGATATGATAAACGAATCCGCAAGGTTGCTTAAAGAGGTAAAGGAAATGAAGCAGAAGCTCAGCTTTAAGTATATCATTGTGGACGAATATCAGGATATATCGAGACAGCGCTTTGACCTTACCAAGGCTCTGTCGGAGGTTACGGACGCGAAGATTATCGCAGTGGGTGATGACTGGCAGTCGATTTATGCTTTCAGTGGCTCGGACATAACATTGTTTACTAAGTTTGCGGAGAAGATGGGATATGCGAAAATGCTTAAAATTGTCAAGACATACCGCAACTCTCAGGACGTGATTGATATTGCGGGAAATTTTATTCAGAAGAACACCCAGCAGATTAGTAAGCGCCTGATTTCACCGAAGAATATCACCGACCCGGTTATCATTTATACCTATGACAGTACCTTGAAGAAGCCAAACGGGGACAGACGCAGCGGCACAAATTATGCGGTCGCGCATGCGGTTGAGATAGCATTAGGTCAGCTCCTTGAATATAAAAAGCAGGAGGGAAAGGAGCCGGGACCTATTCTTTTCCTTGGAAGATATGCTTTTGATGGTGACCAGCTGGAAAAGTCAGGATTGTTTGAGTACATAAACCGTGGCAGTAAAATTAAGAGTGTGAAATATCCCAAGCTTGATATTACATTTATGACGGCACACTCGTCAAAGGGATTGGGATATGACGATGTAATTATTGTCAATGGAAGAAATGAGACATACGGATTTCCTTCAAAAATTGAAGATGACCCTGTGCTGGCTTTTGTAATTAAAGGGGACAGGTCTATTGACTATGCGGAGGAGAGGAGATTATTCTATGTCGCGATGACGCGAACGAAGAACAGGGTATTTTTTGTCGCACCTGAGGCGAATCCTTCGGAATTTCTTCTTGAATTAAAGCATGATTATAAAAATGTTATTCTGCACGGAAGCTGGAACGAGGAGGAACCGCAGAAAATTGCTAAAAAGATATGCCCGATGTGCGGATATCCGATGCAGCTAAAATACAAGAAGGCGTATGGTTTGAAGCTGTATATCTGCACAAATGAACCGGAAATCTGCGGTTTTATGACCAATGATATAAAGGGCGGAAGGCTGTCCATTCAGAAATGTGACAAATGCAGGGACGGATACCTGATTGTCAAATCAAGCAGGGCAAATGGATATTTTCTGGGCTGCACAAATTATAAGAGTGACGGGACGGGCTGCAATAAAACCATCGGAAAGAAATTGTATTATGACCAGATGGGCTGGAATATGGAGTACGAAGAAAACAAGGCTTTCAATACCGGCTACGGTACAAAGACAACTGAAAATATCAACAGGAATATAGTGAAGCCGGATGAAGTTTCGCGGAAAGATACAGCGGAAAATGTACAGCCGGAGCAGACTTATGATGATTATGTTGATATTGCCAAGGCGGATGCCGCAACGGTAATGTATGAAAATTGGGATTTGAATGAGACGGTATACCTGATATTGACCGCCTTGCAGGATATGAGCAAGGTTCACTACTACGGAGTCACTATGCTGGTAGATATTCTGCGCGGTGCAGAGACCAGACGAATTGTCGATAATGGTTTGAACCAATTAACCGAGTACGGGGCGCTGAATGATATGCCAAGAGATGTAATTCAGAGCATAATCGAATGGCTCATAGAACAGCATTATATCTTAAAGACCAAGGGACAATATCCGGTTTTACATCCAACCTATGAGGGCTTACATTACAGTGAGAACACTAAAAAGGGAAAGCTGAATAAGCTGCGGAAGTATTTGCAGGGGGATGACTCACCGGAAACAGATGCTGATGGTCAGGAAACAGAAGGTTGAATTTATACCACCGGTATAGTGACAAATCACTTAAATGTGAAGGTGAAAATCAGTGCGTGACGGGATAAGTCCGGGCAAAGATAGGGTAAAGAATACAAAAAACGGTTGAATTATCACAGAAAATCGCATATCCTATAGAAGATAAAAGGGAGTAGCTGGCCGACAGTGTTCACTTTTTCGTCAGTACAGTTGTTAGAGATAGCAGCTCGGAAGGTGATTAAACAGCGAGACTTTTACTGTTAACGCAGTAGGAGTCTCTTTTTTTATAGAATTAAAACCTACTGCAAAAATAAAAAAGGGAGAGAGGTAAAAGGTATGGTTTTACAGATTTTTATTTTGCTGGTAGGTTTTCTGCTGCTGGTTAAGGGCGCGGACTGGTTCGTGGAGGGTGCTGCGGGCATAGCCAAAAAACTTGGGATTCCGCAGCTTGTAATCGGTCTTACCATTGTTGCGATGGGAACGAGCATGCCGGAGGCGGCTGTGAGCATCACAGCGGCGCTACAGGGGAACGCGGGAATTACAATCGGAAATAT
>CAMEEX010000164.1 GCA_945915235.1 uncultured Clostridia bacterium
AAAATCCCCCTGTACGCAATACAGAAGTTCTGCATAAGCTTCTTTTTTGAATCATGTGCTACTAAACCGATGTTCATAGTTACCTCCAATATTTACTGCAAGGCCCCAAGTCCTACAGTTATTATCCTACAGTTCTGTCAAAAGTCTAATTTCTTGTGCGCTGAAGGCTTACATTTAGCACAAAACCCATTCCTCCAAACAGCGACAAAAGAGAACTCAGACCTGAACTGATAAACGGAAGCGGAATTCCCGTATTGGGAAGCAATTCCGTTGCCACACCCACATTGATGAATACCTGCAATGTCAATAAAACTGCCATACCCGTACATACCATGCGCCCCGTCATATCCGGGGCAAATATGGCAGCCAAAAAACATTCCACTATAATAAGAAATAATACACCCAGCACAATACAGCTTCCAACAAATCCCATCTCCTCGCCTATGATGGCGAAGATAAAGTCATTCACCATCTCTCTTGAGAGCTAATTGGCATTTTTAAGTGACTCCGTGCTGTCATTATACAATCCCTTACCGTACAGCCTGCCGGATCCTATCGCAAGCACCGAATTATCCTGCTGATATCTCTGATCGTCATACTCGTCAGGGTAAAGGAACGCATTAATTCTGTTTAACTGATACTGATCTAAGAGTTTCTGCTCCGGCTGCTGTATATAAATAATAGCTGCCGCTGCAACCGGAATGAACACAGCAAGCATTATTCCTATCTTTTTATAGCTGATACCTGCAGCAAAAATCATTATAATGGTAAGTCCCGTGATAAGAATGGTCGTAGACAGATCCGGCTCCTTTTCTATAAGGAGCAGCGGAATGCCTGCAAGCACCGCAGTCAGAAATATGAACCACCACTTTGAAAGTCTTTCCTTATTGACCGTGAGAAACTTTGCAAAAAACAGAATGGTAAAAATCTTAGCAAACTCTGACGGCTGTATGGTGAGACTCGACCCTATATCAATCCATCTCTGTGCGCCGTGATGATTGTCACCTATCAGCAGAACTGCCGAAAGAAGTCCTATATTAAATGCATATATCACCCAGTAAAACTTGAGCACCCAGCTATAATCGATAAGCGATATCACTACCATACCGGAAAATCCGATAATCATACCTATCGCCTGTTTTATTACCGCTGAATTGCTGCCTGCACCGTCATTGGCACTGCCGATAACGGCAATGCCAAGACCACATATGATCAGCATCAATAATACAAGGCGGAAATTGTAATTTTTCAGTCTGTATGTCTTTAATTTAGCTAACGGTACAAATTCATTGCGTCTAATGGTTCGGTTTCTGTCCATTCTTCATATCCTTAATCGGAATATTGGCATACAACGCTGGAACACTTCCGTTGCCCCCATCTGATTCGGTCTGAGTAATCTGAATATCCAGTCCGCTTGCATCAATTTCCATATATTTTGAAATCACGGCGATAATGTCATTCTTAATCGCCTCCATGATATCCGGAGAGCAGTTGGCACGATCCGAAACAAGTAAAAGCTTCAGACGATCCTTCGCCACATCACCTGAGGATTTCTTCTTGAACATATCAAATAAACTCATCAATACGTCCCCCTCTTTATATTATTTTGATGAAAAAATAGCTTTGAGCTTGTTCCAGAAGCCTGACTTCTCTGAAAGGTCAAGAAGTGGAATATCCTCGCCCAGAATTCTCTTACATATATTCATATATGCCTGTCCCGCAAGTGTGTCGTTGCCGACCAACGGCTCACCGTTGTTGGTGGAAATAACAATATTCTCATCGTCCGGTACTGCACCGATAAGGTTGATTGAGAGGATGTCAACAACATCGTCAATCGACATCATATCGCCCTTCTTGACCATATCCATTCGGATGCGGTTAACAATCAGGTCACTTCTCTTGAGGTCATTCGCCTCTAACAGTCCGATAATTCTGTCTGCATCTCTGATAGCTGACACCTCAGGTGTTGTGACAACAAGTGCCCTGTCCGCGCCTGCAATGGCATTCTTAAATCCCTGTTCAATTCCAGCCGGGCAGTCAAGAATTATGTAGTCGAACTCCTGTCTGAGTTCATCTATAAGTGCCTTCATCTGCTCAGGAGAAACGCTTGTCTTATCCCTTGTCTGTGCAGACGGGAGAAGATACAGATTAGGGTATCTCTTGTCCTTAATAAGAGCCTGCTTGTATCTGCAGTTTCCCTCTATAACATCAACAAGATTGTATACTATTCTATTTTCGAGTCCCATAACAACACCAAGATTACGAAGGCCTATATCAGTATCAATTAATACAACTTTCTTATTAAGCTTTGCAAGACCCGTACCTACATTCGCAGATGTAGTTGTCTTACCAACGCCACCCTTACCACTGGTGACAACGATAACTTCACTCATACATTTCTCCATTCCGCCGCATAAACGGCTCTTTTTTTCTCTCCTCTGTCCAGAAGAAAATCATAACAATATTATGATTGTTTTTTCTAATAATTGCAATATTTTTTTGAAAATTTTTATAATATTCAGAGCTCACGGCATGAATTACAGCCTTATATCTGAGAGAACATTTTTATCAAGCTTTTCAATATAAATATTGTTATCGTCAACAAAGGCAATCTTAGGATCAACTGTCTTGCTTGGCTTTAATTGTACCGTATCGTTGCTCCTGGCGATGACATCTCCTATCCTTATCTGCATTGGTGTCATCTCAAGAGCCACCACAAAGGAGTCCTGATTTCCGTTCGCACCCGCAAACACAAGGCCTTTAAGGCAGCCTAGCACAACCACATTTCCTTTGGAGATTACCCTCGCACCGGGATTTACGTCGCCGAGAATGATGATGCTGCTCTCGGACTCTAAAACCTGTCCGCTTCTCAATGTTCCCTTGTAAAACTGCCCGGTATGTGTTGACAGCTCCTCAAGCTTCTCATCGACAGCCTTCTTGTAATATTCGTCCCTCATCTTATCATTGTCTATCACACAGATGATGTTTAGCTCAGAGTTTCTGGCAATAATATCAAGAACCTCCTTCTCCTCCTCCGGTGTCAGCCTGCGTCCCTCAAACGTCACTGCCATGTTCGCTTTATCAAAGAACTTGGTAGCTGAGCGGAATTTCTCAGCCAACGACTCCTTCAGCTCGGCAAAAGGGATATTTTCATCCATCACTACCACAATGCCGTGTTTGTTTCCTTTAATTATAACTGAATTATCCATAATACCTTTATAACCCGCCTTTCAGGATTTTTACTCTACTATTGTTAAAGCACCGTTCACATCCGAATAGACATGTGAAGGAATATATGAATCATAATATGATGATAAGGCATAAAATGACATTATACCTGCATTTACGGCAGCATATCCGTTTGGAATCATAACTGCAACCGCAACCTGTGCATTGTTGTACGGAGCCCATGTAATATAGTTGGCGTGTGAGCCTCTGTTCTTGTTCTCCTCAGCGGTTCCTGACTTACCTCCCACCGTCACCGGCAGGTATTTGTCAAAAAGCTGCGTTCCTACTGCACTGCCCAATATAACATTTCTTCCACCCTCATACACTGAATCCCATACAACGCTGTCAAGCTCAACCTCATTGGCTACAACCGGCTCGAAAAGCTCGAGCACGTCACCATTGCTGTCGACAACCTTGCTTATAACGCTGGAATTATATACTGTTCCTCCATTACCGATGGTAGAAGTGTATCTCGCAAGATTGAGTGCAGTATATGCATGATTGCCCTGTCCGATTGTTGACGCAATAACCGACACATTCGACGGGTTAGGCGTAGCCTCGGAAATCTGTATTCCCGTCTTGGTTGCAAGACCAAGCTCCTCCGCATACTTTTTAAGAATCGAGAGACCCTTGTCCGCATTGAGGCTTCCGTCCGCCTCGGTCGCCAGTCTGTAGCCGACCTCGCAGAAGAAATAGTTGCACGAAACACCGATAGCCTGCTTTACATTAATCGAACCATGATTGTGAGGATAAATCCAGCATTTCAGGTTAGGCTTAACTTTATCAAATATACCTGTGTCTGTTATCGTCTCATTCGGTGTTATGACACCCTCCATAAGACCCGCTATAGCTGTCGCTATCTTAAATGTAGAACCGGGGGCAATCCTCGTCTGCGTCGCACGGTTTACAAGCGGCGTCGATTTGTCCGCTAAAAGTGAAGCGTAATAATTCGAATCTATGGAACCCGAGAAATTGTTGATATCATAACTTGGGTATGTGACCATCGCTATTATGCTTCCCGTCTGTGCGTCTTCAAGCACAACTGCCCCTGAACACGGGTCAAGTGCAAGCATCGCCGGAGTGATGTTGAGCTCATTTATCTGGTTTATAATATAATCATACGGTGAGGCACCGTTTGCAACAGCATCGTAGTCGTCCTGCGTAAACGGAACGCAGCCCTGCTCCATGAGCAGAAGACAGGTTTCCCTACCCGTAACCTGTCCGCGCTGCACAAGGTACTTCATAACGAGCTTATCAAACGCATCATCCTGTTCAAGCTCCTCCATAGCGTAGCTTAACATCGCGTCAAGAACCTCCTCCATCGTAGGATAGTCGTCCTTGACATCTAGATTATATATATTAACCCAGTCCTTTGCAATAGCGTTGTACAAATAATCCGTCAGGCTTATCCCCCCGTCAGTCCACGATACCGACAGCTCATCCGTCGAGCTTATGGCATCACTGTTTAGGATTCCACCGTTTAGTAGTATAGTCCTGACATTTTTTATGTACTCCTGCATTTCCTCTGAAAGTGCCGAATAAACAGTTGAAGTATTATAGAGTTCATCGCTGATTTCACTTATAATCTGCTCTCTCCTGTCGTTGAAGATTGTATATATCGATGCTGCCGCACCCGCTTCGTGATTCTCCCTCAGCATGTCTATCGAAAGAGTGTTATTGTCAAACAGTGCAAAATACACATCTTTCACCGGAATTACCACAGCATCACCTTCTAGTGAGCCTGCGCGGTCCGAATCGGAATTCACAATACGCGCAACCAATATCTCAGCTAATCTTCTCTCGAGCAGATCATAAATTTGCTGTGTCAGCTTAACATCTATTGTAAGATATATATCCGAGCCTGTGACGGGTTCTTTTTCGTCAACAACCTCCAAAACTCGACCATAACTGTCAACAAGAACCTTTCTGCTTCCCTTAGTACCATTCAAAATCTGCTCATAGCTCTTCTCAACACCGGATTTCCCGACAACGTCACTCGCCTGATAGGACGGATCCTCCTTTTGGAGCTGTTCAAGTTCTTCCGAGGACACTTTGCCTGTGTAGCCAATGAGGTGTGCTATATACTTTCCATAATTGTAACACCGTATATATTCATCCTTCACCGTCACTCCCACAAGCCTGTCCGAATTCTCAAGTATGGCTGCCATCGTCGCCTCTGAGACATTGGTCGCCACAGTAAATGAGATATATCTTTGATATGCGTGTGCAGCAAGATTTGAGCGCACATATATTATTTCAAGCACCTCTTCCCTGCTGTACTTGTCATCAATATTGTAATAGCTCTTGCTCTTTAAGACATCTATGACGTCCTCGGCGGTCGCATTTCTCTCCTCATCGGTGAGCTGGCTTATATACTGATGCCCATATATATCCCTAAGATACCTCAAAAGAGCATTTCCCGACTTCGTAAATTCATATTTGCCATACTTATTCAATCTTATGGAGTAATCTATCGTGTAGCTGTCACCGTTCTCCTCTATGATATCGTACATGCCGACTATGATCTCGTTAAGCTGCGTGTTCTTTATGGCTGTAGAACTGTCCTCAATAATCACGGAATAGGCAAGTTTATTGTAGGCGAGCAGTTCACCGTTGACATCATAGATATTTCCTCTTGTACTGTCGAGCACAAGTGTTTTGTCTGCCTTCTGTGCATA
>CAMEEX010000165.1 GCA_945915235.1 uncultured Clostridia bacterium
GATTATCGCATATATTGGCATGGTTGAAAAACCGTAATGTTATTCATCGCATACCTTACAGTTACCTATATGAAATTTTATCCAATATAAGAAAGAATTAATTTGCAGAATTTATAATAGAGAATTTTAACAAAGTTCCCTGATATTGCTAAAATATATTACCTAAAAAATTAAGGTGTCAAAACATGCTATGTATATTTAGTTGTGTATAAATATAACACGTTATACACTCACAGACTAAATCAGCATGTCTTGACACCCTAATCCTAAAAACTAATTTTTTCCATTATTCAAGCACAAGTAAAAGTGCCATCTTGAACTTTCCGTTGGCTGTAACGCTGTGGAGTCCGTTCTTCTCAAAGCGGAAGCACTCGCCCTCGCTCAACTCATAGTCCTTGCCCTCGTAGCCGATTGTAGCCTTGCCCTCAAGTGCAAATACGATAGCATTTCCCGGTGCTCTGTGAGGTGTGAGACCTGTGCCCTCGTCAAATGCCATGAGAACATACTTCATTGTGCTGTTGCTCACAACGTCCATGTTGGCGATGCTGCCTTCCTCGTAGGATATAAGGTTCTTGAGTGCGAATACTTCGTTTGTCTTTACGTTTGCGTTCATGTTATTCTCCTTTTTTAATATTATTTCTGTATACACCATTCCATCTGATGTCTGCATTCCGCATAGCGTGCCCGCCGGAACTATAAGCACAGCATCAGGCTCCATCGTGACAAGCTTCTTCTCCTGCCCGAGAATGAACCCGCCCCTTCCGGCAGCTCCTATATACATCGTCATTCTGTCGTAGCTCTCCTGACTTATCGAGGTGTCCGCACCCATAGAAAAATAAGTCACATTGTTGACCTCTCCGAGCTTGGAATTTCTCGAGACAGTCATTCCGCTCCTAATCGGGCGAAGCTGTTCAATGGTAAATGCCTGACTCAATCTAAGTTTCTCCTTTACAAAGCAATTATTTTTATTGCCATATTCCGAAATATACCATATAATATTTCCAAAAGGAAGTACGCACATTCAAGTTATATACTTACCTAAAGTAAAGTGTTAGACAGAGGAGGCTGAACATGTCAGAACAAATTCCAAAATGCGGCTGCTGCCACACAGGTGAGACCATCAATGACACCGATTTTGGCTACACGCTGTCCCTCATCAACGGAAAATACAAGCTGGTCATAATCTACTGGCTCGCGCAGCACCAGTCGGTCATGCGCTACAATGAGCTCAAGCGCTGCCTTGGAAGCATCTCCCACAAGACACTCAGCAGCACTCTCAAGGAGATGGAGGCTGACTCACTCATAATAAGAACCGAGTACCCTCAAATTCCGCCCAAGGTCGAATACAGCCTGTCCGAGCGCGGAAAATCGCTTATCCCAATCCTTGTAGCCATGTGCAACTGGGGCAGCGAACACAAAAAATAATCAATGCACAAAAGCCTGCCAAATACCGACACCGCAGGCTTATATTATTATACCAAAAATGGGAGCTACACAGATATTTTGTGCATCTCCCATTCTTAATTTATTTATATCTTTTTATTACTTCAAGCCCTTAACAAGCGGAATGAGCATAAGAAGCGCGATTATTCCGACAAGTCCAATCACAATTCCGAGCACCATCTTTCCGAATACCATGCTCAGGCACATGCCGATTCCAAGTAAAAGTGCACCGAATATCGAGAGAATAACCGTTCCCACTGTCTTTCCGGTGAGCTTGATAGGAGCCTTGCCTTCCATCTTGCGCCATACGATAAGTGTGATGAGCAACACGACAAGACCAACCGCCCCGGCAACTATACCCTGTCTGAACATTCCCCACTCAGGAATGAGCGCCATGCACATTCCCAGTGCAAAAAATACCATACCTATTGTTCCCAAAATCATCGCTACAAAACTACTTTTCTTCATAATTATTTTCCTCTTTCTTTTATTTTAATTGATTGTAAACTCTAATCTATTTAGTCCTGCTTCTTCTCCTCGAGAAACGCATCGACAAAGGCGTTCTCTATCTTCTTGTAGGTTCCAACTACACCATTCTCAACCTTCTTATAGGCTCCGACCACTCCGTTCTCTACCTTTTTGTAAGCTCCAGTCACCGTTTCTGCTGTCTTTCCCGTCTTTAACGTGTATCCTGTCGGGCTGTTCTCGTCCTCCTTCAAAAATGCGTCGGTGAACTTCTCCTCCACCTTCTTATAACCTGCAACCACCTTTTTTCCTATCTTTCCGGGCTTTAACTGATACTCTGCCATGTCCTTTTACCTCCATTAAATTTTTGCTTCCGGCAATTATTTTTCATTATCTCTTAACCACTTTAACAACAACCGCTGCTGCCACAGCTCCTACAACCGCAACTACTGCCGTCGCTATAATTCCCTTCTTCATAACCAATCACCTCCGTTCATTGTTTTTTCTCTCATTCATATCTTACATGGCATATTCTAAGGGGAAAATATTTACGAATTGCTTGAGTTTTGTTTACGAAATGTTAATTTGAAAAAATATTGATAATTTTCACTTCCCTAATATCAGCCTGTGGACAAAACAAAAACTCCGACAGAAGCAAATTCCTGCTTCCGCCGAAGTTTTCCATACCAATACGGTTATTTTGCATAAATTATTAATTTGTGATGAAGCTTTAAGCTGAAAGCGCCTGCGCCTTTTTGCACACCTCGTCCATCTCATCGTACTTCGCATCAATGAGCGGCATTACCTTCTTTGTGCGCCAGTTCCGCACTGCCTTGTAGCCAAAATAAGCGCCGCCCCAGAGTGCAAAGCCCGGAATGGCAAGCACAATCATCAGCCATATAATCGGCGTGACCGCAGTCACAGCGAACACCGAGCCTGCCATAAACGCACAGCCCACAATCCCACAGGTCAGCGCGGTAATCGTAGGGAGGGAATGTATCGAATTTTCAAGCGTCTCCACCTCCTGCACGCACGCCTCATAGTGGCGCTGTAATCTGGTGAGCTCCACCTTGTTCATTATATTTCTGCTCCTTTTTAAATATATCGTGACCTTTCCCATGCTCTTTTCGGTTTTTACATTCTCGTCCTGCCGCCAGCCAAAGCTCAGATACCCGTCCATGCAACGAGATATCTTATCCTCGTCAGCGCAGATTTTCATATAATCAAAGCTGTCATATTTTCTTTCCTGCATACCTACATCT
Source organism: uncultured Clostridia bacterium (assembly GCA_945915235.1). Lineage (GTDB taxonomy): Bacteria > Bacillota > Clostridia > Lachnospirales > Lachnospiraceae > CAG-882. The sequence continues at coordinate 3,171 of CAMEEX010000165.1, forward strand.
CCTAACCTTTTTACTCTTTTCGCACTACCACCGTAAACCTGCTGCCCTTCCCCGGCGCGCTCTCAACCTCAATGTCAAAATTATTGAGCTGCAAAACGCGCATAGCAAGCGCGAGTCCAAGCCCGTTTCCAGCCGTCGCGTGCGAGGTGTCCCCCTGATAAAATTTTTCAAATATATGCTTCTTCGTCTCCTCGTCCATGCCGCAGCCGGAGTCTGCCACACTGACGCGGATACTGTTTTCGTCCGATTTCTCGCACAATGTAATTGTGCCGCCCTCCTGTGTGAATTTCACGGCGTTTGACAGCAGATTGTTCCATACAAGCTCCATGAGCGCCGGGTCAGCTGTAATCTGAACGCTGTCCTCCATGTCCGCCTCGAACTCTATATTCTTCTGCTCCCACACGGGCTCATAATTTGCCGCGCACTCAGCAAGCTGCTCGCACAGATCGTACTGCTCGGCTTCCGGCACTATCGTCTGACGCTCGAGCTTATTGAGCTTTAAAATATTGCTGATTAACTCAGACAGCCTTTTGGTGGTGTTATAAATCGTCTTTGCGTACTCTCTCCTTGCTTCCTCGTTCACACCCTCACGGCACATAAGCTCCGCATTGTTCTGAATAATGGCGAGCGGTGTCTTAATCTCATGCGACACATTCGAGAAAAAATCGGTCTTTAGCGTCTCGATACTTCCGAGCTCCTCGACCATCTTGTTGAAATCAATCAACATTATGTCCAGATAGTCCAGCTTATCCGAAGTGTGAAGCGGCGGAACATACACTGAAAAATCGCCCCCCGCAACCTTCTTTGTAGCCTCCGCCAGCCTGTGCATCGGCTCCTCATAGGTTCTTTTTATTGTTCTTCGCGTAAAAATCGTGAGCCCAACTGCCACCGCGCTCCAGTACAGAATAGGCACAATAGACTGAATAACATCATTCCACCCCATCGTGTTCATTCCCACAATAAGCCCTGTATGTATACCCGACATCAACAGCAGAACTCCAAGATAGACAAGGAACAGTGACGGCGGAAAACGGTCATTTTTTATTTTCATAAGCAAATCCTCTCAATGATAATACTTATAGATAATTACGAAACTAGAATTTCACAACGTCCGTTGGATATACATTAAGTTTCGCAATTATCTATCAACCTACAGCAGCACTGCCTTATATCCCAGCCCGCGCACCGTCTTTATCTCAAAACCGTCGCAAGCCGAAAATTTGTCGCGCAGCTTTGTGACATACACGTCCACAGCTCTCAGGCTCGTCCCCGAGTCTATCCCCCAGAACTCGTCCATGAGCTGTGCCCTCGTGAAGGTTTTCTTAGGATATGAGAGAAGCTTATACAGAATGTTGAACTCCCTCGTGGTCACGGGAATTTCCTCACCCGCTATCGTGGCTGTCATTCCGTCCGCATCGAGCTCAAGATTTCCGACCACAAGCTTTCTGTTCATCTCTATGTTGCTCCTTCTCAGAAGCGCCCTCACGCGTATCTCAAGCTCCGCAAGCTCGACCGGCTTAACCATGTAGTCATCTATTCCAAGCAGGAAACCCTTGCGCTTCGAGCTGATATCGTCCTTTGCCGACATGAACAGTATCGGTATATTTCTGTCCACCTGCCTGACCGCCTCGGCAAATTCAAAGCCGTCTATCTGCGGCATCATAATATCCGAAATGATAAGGTCATAGAGATTATTGTACAGCACATCATATGCCTCATTTGCACTGAAAACTCCCTTGGCATCAAAGCCGCAGTCATTCAAGTAAGTGCATACGGTCTGATTAAGATTTCTGTCGTCGTCCACAACAAGAATATGTACCATGAAATTTTCCTCCGTTTCGCAATTACCTTACATAATATGATGTTGAGGTCAAAAGGTATTTTGACCTCTATGATATCTACGATATCTATGATATCTATGATATCTACGATATCTATGATATCTACGATATCTATGATATCTACGATATCTATGATATCGAATTGCTCCGCACTGCGTGCTCCCACAATTCTCAAAAACATTCGTAATTCGCACATTTTTCTTTGAAAAATGGCTACTTACTCATATTTTTGGCGGGTCACAATGCCAAAAATCCTCACACAAGCAAGCTTGCTTCGGACTTCCGACCTTTTGCCACTGATATCATAATATATTATAGTACATAATACGCGCATTTTGTTTTCATTTTGTTTGACTTTTGTTTCAGAATTGTTAATAGCACTTTTTTTTAATGTAGTTTGTATCTTTTCAGCTACTTTATCAAAAAAAGCTGCCACATAAAGCAATACATTTTGGTTGAAAACTTCAACTGTATGCCTTATGTGACAGCCCTTTTTTATAATATTAAACTTAAGATGTCAAAACATGCGCCGTAAATTTAATCGTGTATAACGTGTTGTATTTATGCATATCGCGACTTTTGTGAGAAGCTTAGTTGTTCTTGGGACTCTGTTCATCCCCCAGCCACAGTCAGCATGGAGGCTGACTGAGTTGCAAACAGCCACGGAGGGCTGGTTTTGCAACGGTGGTGGCACTTATAAAAAACATATATCAGAGTCCTTAGAACACCTTGCTTCGTACAACCGAAGCCGATGTGCATAAATATAACACGTTATACACCCACAGATTAAATCAGCATGTTTTGACACCCTAATCTTGTTGATGTTGGGGTCAAATAAGAATCCCCCCCTGATAGTACCTTGAAAATTTCACAC
>CAMEEX010000166.1 GCA_945915235.1 uncultured Clostridia bacterium
CGGCGGACTTTTAATCGGAATGGGCATCGGTATCGTAATCCGCGCCGGAGCCTCAACCGGAGGCATGGACATTCCGCCCCTCGTGCTCAACAAGAAATTCGGCATCAACGTGTCCGTCTCGCTCTATGTCTTTGACTTTACAATACTTATACTGCAAATGTTCTTCTCCAACCGCGAACAGATTTTGTACGGAATACTCTTAGTCTGCATCTACACCTTCGCGCTCGAGAAGGTTCTGATAATGGGTAAGAGCAAAACGCAGGTGGAAATCATAAGCGAGAAATACAGAGAGATAAACGAGCTGATAACAACCCGCTTCGACCGCGGAACCACACTCTATCAGGCAAACGGCGGCTTCACAGGCAATCCTACCTGCGCGATACTCACGGTCGTAAACAAGCGCGAGCTGTTCGCAATTCAGGAGGCGGTCATGAAGCTTGACCCTGCCGCCTTCATCATTATAAGTCAGGTAAACGAGGTGAAGGGACGCGGCTTCACGCTTCAGAAGAAGTACGAGGTGAAATAAACTTCTCCATCAGAAGGAATTTTCCCTTTCTGAAATATGCATCACCCGCATAATTATAGCCTGCATTTTCATACAGCTTTACGGCACGGGGGTTTTTCGTAAATGCGTCAAGACGTATCGACGAGAAGCCCTCTTTTGCTGCCGTCTCCTCGATATGCTTCAACGTCTGCGCCGCAATTCCCATGCCCTGATATTCAGGGTTCACACATAATCTGTGAAGCACCGCAAAATTGTCCGAAGTATCCTTAAAATCCCCGAATTTATATGCCGTATCCTGTGTCTTATTGAGAGTGTAAACTGCCACAAGCTTTCCGCCCTGCTTGACAAGTGTGAGTGTTCCCTCCCTTATATCCTTGGAAACATCACCAACTGCCGGGTAGAGCTCGTCCCACTGGTCTATGCCGTTCTCCTTCATGTTGTCCTTGGCAGCATTTAAAAGTGCCATAACAGCGTCCTTATCGCTCTCCTGCGCCTTCTCGTAAAAGAACATTGTCTCCATAAAATATGCCCTTATCTGGCTGCACGCACTGAGCACCATTATCGCCGGAATAAGTATTCCGAGCACCGGGTTAAACAGTACATTCATGACTCCCGCGAGTGACAGTATCGTCAACACCAGAATTATGAAGGATACTGCACCGAGAAAGCTCCACATTATCATATTGTATTTTTTTATCTTCATGTTCGTTTTATTGTTCATAAGCCACCTCACCTATATTTTCGGATGATTGTCATTATACAATCTATTTTCTCTTATTTCAACGATATAAACGGCAAAACACTAACTCTTTTCCAATCGCCGGAATATTTTTTACATTTATAACTAATTTAACTATTGCTTTTCACCATCTCTAGTCGTAAAATAAGTTATAGGTAAAGAGTACCATTTTATGTGATGTATATCATACATTTTTGCACATTTCAGACATAAAATACCTACGTGGGAGATTACAACAATGAAAAGAGTCACAACATTTTTTTTGTCAGTGGTACTGGCACTTTCTTTCATATTTAATATATGCACACCAATCAGTGCTGACACGTCGGACGAATACAGAATTCTGTTTCTGAGTTCCTACTCCTACGCATGGGATACCGTTCAGATCCAAATTGAGGGAATCAAGAAAGGAATAACCGACGACATCGTGTTGGACTATGAGTTTATGGACACGAAGAGACTCCCTGATGCCGAGAGCATAGAAGTATTTTACGAGGGCCTTGCCTACCGCATGGCACACGTTGAGCCTTATGATGCACTTATCGTCGGCGACGACGCGGCACTGCAATTTGCCATAGCTCACCGCGATGATATTTTCAAAGACATGCCTATAATTTTCGAAGGTATAAACGATATCGAATACGCTTCGGAACTATCAAAGGATCCCCTCATCACCGGCGTTGTCGAGGCTCTTTCCATGCAGAAGAATATTGATTTCGGTCTCTCACTCTACCCTGATGCTGATACAGTTATAGCGATACTTGACGATTCAGTGACAGGTGAAGCCGAGCGTCGATCCTTTTACAACACAGCCACGCTTTACCCTGACCTCACTTTTTCTGAGATTAACTGCTCTGCCCTCACAACTGAAGAGCTTAAAACCGCACTGTCATCAATCCCTGCCAACACCATCCTCATATACATAGTTATGACTGAGGACGCAAGCGGCAGGCAGTACAACAGCCACCAATCAGTAAGCATGATAAGCAGCTATGCAAATGTACCTGCACTCCGCATGGTCTCAGGTGGTATCGGAGAGGGACTTCTTGGCGGAAATATAGTGTCTATGGAACTTTCAGGTCAGATTGCCGCCGAAATGGCAGCACAGATAGTCCACGGAAAAGATCCTGCCGGCTACAGCGTCATAATCGACAGTCCTAACATCTACTGTATTGACGAAGCCGTCATGCGTAAATTCGGACTGGATTTAAAGCTCATTCCGAAGGATGCACAGATTATAAACCATACTCCTACTTTCATGGAAGAATATCATGTCATACTCATTCCTATCACACTTATAATTCTGCTTCTTATACTTGTCATAGGAATATTATTCTGGCGCACAATCAAACAGTTTTTACTTACACGACAGCTTTCCCTCGAAAAAAGCAAGCTCGCCGAGGACTCCACTTACGATTTTCTGACCGGACTTCCTAACCGCAGCAAGCTCTACTCTGACCTAAAGCTGCTCAATACAAGCCATGCATCATGTGCCCTTTTCATTTTTGACATAGACGGCTTCAAGCAGATCAACGATACTTATGGTCACCAGACAGGTGACGATGTTCTCACTGAGCTTGGCAAACGCATAAGCAGTGTCAAAAATCCTGCCTTCACCCCTTACCGTCTTGCGGGCGACGAATTTATATGTATCTACAGAACCCGCGATCACGAAAAGATTGAAGAGTGCGCTAAACATTGCATGGAACTGTTCGAACCTGATTTCAAGTTGAAAAATCTTACGCTGTCTGTGAAGATGAGTCTCGGAATAGCCGTATCACCGGACGACTGCACCGACATGGATAAGCTTATTGAATGTGCTGACAAGGCGATGTATACTGTTAAACGAAATGGAAAGAATTCCTATGCGTGGTATAGGGATATCAAGTAAAAATGAGTAAAATATAATAAAAATATTTTTACCGCAATTTTTTATGATGCCGCCCGGCGGTGGAATGGAGATTAACAATGAATGAATTACCTGAAAAAAATATAAGACCCGCTAAGAGTATCGCTGAATCGAGAACTGAGCAGCAATACCTTATACGCCCCGCTCACATGAACCATTACGGAAGATTGTTCGGCGGTGAGCTGCTCAGATGGATAGATGAGCTCGCCGGCATTGTGGCAAGACGGCATGCAAACGCCAACATAACCACCGCCGCCATCGACAACCTTCAGTTTAAGGCACCCGTGTATGCGGGACAGATGCTCGTGCTCGTCGGTCATGTTACCTATGTCGGCTCCACTTCAATGGAAGTTCGCGTTGACACCTACACGGAGGATTTAGACGGCATGCGCCGTGTCATCAACCGCGCCTACATCGTCATGGTCGCCATCGACGACAACGGCAAGCCAATACCGGTTCCCGATATAATCATCGACACCGAGGAGGACAAGATGGAATACGAAGCAGCAAAGAAAAGGCGCGACATGAGAAAGCTCCGCCGCGCCGAAGGTTTTTAACAAACAATATTATTCTTATCCACATTTCCTTTCTCGAATGCCGCTGCATTCTCGAAGGTGGTTAAACTGATTGCCTCAAGTGCCTCCTCCGTGAGAAATCCCTGATGTGATGTCACAATCACGTTAGGGAACGAGAGGAGCCTTGCCGTGGTCGAGTGCTGGAGCACCTCGTCCTCCCTGTTCTCAAAGACATTGCTGCCCTCCTCCTCGTACACATCAAGTCCCACACCGAAGAATTTTTTCTCCCTTATTCCCTCAATCAGGTCATTTGTCGCTACAAGCGCACCTCTCGAGGTGTTCACAAGGATAACATTGTCCTTCATCTTCTTTATGGTATCCCTGCATATAAGATGGTAGGTATCCTCCGTGAGCGGACAGTGCAGCGAGATGAGGTCGCTCTGTGCCAGAACCTCATCAAGACTCTTGTACGTCACAAAGTCGAGGCTCTTGTTCGGATACATATCATATGCGATTACATTCATTCCGAAGCCGTGGCATATTCTGCACATCGCGGCGCCAATCTTACCGGTTCCGATAATACCCGCCGTCTTTTTGTAAAAATTAATTCCCGTGAGTCCGTTGAGACTGAAATTGTTCTCCCTCACCCTGATATAGCTCTTGTGAAGATGCCTATTGACCCCGAGCGCGAGCGTCATCGCAAGCTCCGCAACAGCCTCCGGCGAATACCCCGGAACTCTGAGCACCGTTATCCCATGCGCCTTCGCGCGCTCAATATCCACATTGTTAAAGCCCGCACAGCGCAGCAGAATACACCTGACTTTCTCCTCCGCAAGCCTGTCTATAACCCCCGCACTCAGGTTAGAATTGACAAACGCACACACAGCCTCAGCTCCCCTTGCGAGCACCGCCGTCTTTTCCGTGAGGTCCGCGTCCTCGTATTCCACCTCAATATCCGGATAGTTTTTATTGCACCTCTCAAAAGACTCCCTGTCATATGGTTTTGTGTCATAAAATACAATCTTCATAATAGTCTCCATTTCTGAGCGATTTGTCGTGGGCTGGCGATGGAAAATCCGTGTAAATATTTTCCCATCTGACATCAACGCAATTTGTTTTCGCTCGGGAACAAATTGCCGGTGGGAAGATTAGTGTAGATAAGGCAGTGGTTTTCACTGTTCTTAGGTAGTGTCTCTGTTGTTTTAGACAGTAATTTATACTGGCTTAGGCAGTGCTTTCTACCTGCTTAGATGTATTTTTACACTAAATCTTCATGTCACTGCATCTTATTGTCTGTCACTTTATCTTGGCTTTCAAACGCATTGTTTTCACACCTGATTATCAGTCCAACAAGTATACAACTACCGCATATATAATAGCAAAATTGATAATCATTATCAAGGGCATACCTACCACAAAATACCAATGCTTCGTCTTGTGCCTGAAAAAGTACATGCCTATCACCGCACCCAGACCGCCGCCCAAAAGAGCAGACGCAAACAACCGCGCCTCCGGTATTCTCCATTCGTGCCTCTTCGCCCTCTTTTTATCAATCCCCATCATCGCAAACGCAGTTATGTTGATTGCTACAAAATATAATGCCAAAATGTATTTTAAAATATTCATCAAATTCTCCATAGTATTTTTTAATTGATTTTCTGATTCTCTTACCGCCTTCCCTGCGGCATAATTCTCACAATATATATCATATATCGGGCATCAAGGCTTTCAACAGCCCTTCGCAGCCCGCCTTAACATCCTCATAGGTCGTCCCAAAATCACCGGTATACCACGGGTCCGATATCGAACAGCCCGGTCTGCCCGCGAAATCAAGCAACAACTTTATCTTATTCTGCCTGTCCTCCCCCGTTATCCTTATCGTGTTGCGGATATTGGCGCTGTCAGCGCAAAGCAGATAGTCGTAATAATCATAATCTGCCCTCGTTACCTGACGTGCGCGCTTATTTCTAAAATCGGTATAGGCCGTGTTGCCTATGCCATGCCTTCTTAGCTCCGCCTGCGCCGGCGGATAAATCGGATTGCCATGCCCGCCGTAGCATTCCTCGGTCGAGGTAGCGGCTGAGGCTATCTCAAATTGGTCTGTGAGACCCTGTTTTTCTACCATGTCCTTTAATGTGAACTCGGACATGGGGGAACGGCAGATGTTGCCGTGGCAAACAAATAAAATCTTGATTTTTCTCATATTTC
>CAMEEX010000167.1 GCA_945915235.1 uncultured Clostridia bacterium
GGTGCAAACTTGATGAATGCACCAAGATATGCTTCAGGGATGCTCCTGTAGCTGAATTCAAATCTCAGCAGCAATGCAAAAAAGAATGAAAAATTAATGGCAATCGCATCATATATCACAAGATATAATGCAATAACTCTCCAGTGTGATATTAGCACATGCTCCCTTTTGTCCTTTTGTACATTCTTCTGCTTATCCATCTTCCTACACCTCAAAATTCTTTTTCTACCGTTGAAGTCATCTAATAAATTCCTCTACTGATTATAATATGCTCTTTACATAATTACAATAGTAATTTTGTATTTTTTAATAAATAATTAATCATCTGACATATTCAATCTTTATCACAAGTTAAACTCTGCTTCAACACCAGCGTTTTTCATTATAGACCATTATGGTACAAAATACAAGTATAATCTGTATTCTTTTTTCACGGAATTCAGATGTCAATTCCGGGCAAAAATATGGGAGCCAAATCCACTTCAGCTCCCTAATCATACGTCAGACATTCTTATTCAACTACATGTAATATAAACTTCTCCCTGTTAGACTGCTGTCTGTCGCTGTCCGTACAGAATATATATATTTCATAATCTCCCGCCGTATATATATCATACTGCCCGTCTATATTGATTCTCTCATAAAGATAATCCCTGTCATCCTTGTCATCGGTGATGCTCTCAACGAACTTGAACACCTTGAATTGTTCGCCCTTGTTGATGGAAGCTTCATTCCGGACAAGCGTAAGAACAGGAGCCCCTGGATTCGCCGTCGTCTGCTCAACAGATGGCTCCGGCTCATCAGAAGCCTGTAATCTACTATCTGATTCATTTTCACCATCAGACTTAGTCTTATCATCAGACTGGTTCTCAGCGTCAGATTTATTTTCGACATCTGACAGGCTTCCCTTCTCAGACTCACCTTTAATGTTCTCCCTGCTCCCGGAGTTATCCTCATTGTCCGGCTTCGTCGTCTCCTGCTGTACAGGCTCGGCCGCTGTCGTCTCCTGCACAGTCTGGTGTACAGGCTCAGTCTCTGTCTCAGGCTGTTGTGTTTCAACATCCTTATCGGCAGCCGAGAACGTCGAATATATATTATCTCCATTTCCGCTATAGCTTATAATAGTATCCGCATGGCTCACATTATTACTGCTGTCACGCGCTATGTATGTAACCTTCGCCCTGTCGCCATCGCCCAGTACGAGCATGCTCTCCACGACAAGCGTATTGGACACATCTCCATCCCTGGCATCAACAGCCTTGACTCCCTCTAACAGCGAGTCCACATCCTGGCCATCTGTATAAGACAATCCTGAAGGTATGATAATCTCCGGTCCTTTGTTATCTCTTCCAACGCTCAGCACAACTGCCAGAACAAGCATAAATGCCGCTGTCGCAAGTGCTGCACCGCCAACTATTCTTTCTCTCATGTATTCCTCCCGGCAAACTGTTATCTGCTGTTCTTATCAGCAGTTTTCCTGTCTGTAGTTCTCTTATCAGCAGGCTTCTTTCCATCGCTGTCCGCCTTAGTGCCGGCGTCATCAGCCGCTGAGGTCTCAGATGAGTGGTTGGAATAATTTCCGTAGTACTTTCCATAGTATTTCCCGTAATACTTTCCATAGTATCCGTTCTCTCTCATGTCTACCTTGTTGAGAACAGCGCCGAGTATCTTGCAATCCGTTTTCTTGAGCTGGTCAAGAGTCATCTGTGCGAACTTTCTGCTGACATCTCCGGCACTGACAACAAGAACGGCTGCATCGCATGACTGTGCAATAATGGCTGCGTCTATGACGTTTCCAAGAGGTGGTGTATCTATAATCACATAGTCATAATGCGCCTTGAATGCCGGAATGAGTGCACGGAACAGCTTGCTGTCAAGAAGCTCTGCAGGGTTAGGCGGAACTACTCCTGAAAATATCACATTAAGTCTCTCAACATTAGTCCTGCACACGACCTCCTCAAGCGTACACTGACCTGCAAGGTAGTGTGAGAGTCCGTTGATATGGCCTCTTACTCCGTAACGTCCGACAAGGACTGACTTTCTAAGATCGGCATCGATAAATATAACCTTCTTGCCGCTCTCTGCAAGTGCTCTGGCAAGGTTAAGGGAAACCGAGCTCTTACCTTCATTCGGGCTGCAGCTTGTGAACATTATAATATTGTTGTCACTTCCGCATAACTGGATGTTCGTTCTAAGATTTTTGAAGCTCTCCTCTAAACGGTAATTCTTCTTATTAAATTTCAGATTTATCTCCTGCATCTTCGTTAAGCACTCCTCTTAGACTTATTTTTGTTAGTTTTCTTTTTACTGCTGCCATATCCGTCATACTCTTCCTCAGCAATAGGGATAAGCGCAAGTGTACTGAGTTCAAGATACTCTGTGATATCATCTGATGTCTTGATAGTGTCATCGACAAGATATATTATAATAATCACTGCCGAGCTCAACACTATTCCGAGAAGTATTCCTATCATGGTGTACTTCTTTACGGAAGGTGATGCAGGTGATGTAGGTATGTTTCCGTACTCAAATATATTCGCGCCGTCAAGCTGCATTACCGAGCATATTCTCTCTGCCGATACATCTGCAAGGCTGTCCACAATCATCTTGGACATATACGGGTCGCTGCTTGTAACCGCAAGTGTGAGCACACGGGAGTCCGTCGCACTCGAAACCGTTATACAGCTCTCAAGCTGGCTTGTTGTCATATCAAGTCCGAGATTGCCTATAACCTGCTCCAACACAGGTCTGCTGGTGACGAGTACCTTGTAATCCTTAACCAACTGTGTAGATGTCTGAAGGTCTGAGTAGGTTGTTGTTCCCTCATTCTGTCTGCTGATGATGTACATCTGTGCCGTCGACTGGTACTGCTTAGTGAGCACGAACGCTGAGAAAATAAATGCCCCTATGCCAAGCACAACTGCCGCAATCGCTATTATCCATATCTTGCTGAGCAGTACCCTTAGTAATAAGAGTAAATCAATCTCTGTATCCTGCTGTCTCTTGTCTGTGTTCATTATAAATCTCCTTCTTCTTCATTGATTATCTCATGCGGTCTGTCTATAAACAGGCTCCGTGCCCTGTCAGCCCCAAACTTCTTCTTCACATACAGATACGCCTCCGAAAGATGTGGAGCCCTTATATCCGTATCGTGTGCATCGGTGGCAATCACATCGACAATGCCATGCTTTATCATCTTCTTGACGAAGCTGTGAAGCATAAATCCGCCATTTCCCGTGACAGATGCGGCATTTATCTGAATGACAGCTCCCTGGTTTTTAATCTCCTCAGCACGGCTACTCTTCTCAACAATGCATCTGTACCTCTCTATATGGGCTATTATAGGTGTATATCCGAGCATAACCACCCTTCTTACATGGTTAAGCATTGTAGAGTACTCAACTCCCGGCGAAAATTCAATCAGCACATATCCGCTGTCAAACATTGTCAGAAGCTCATCTCCATCTTCGAGCGCCTCTATCGCACCATAATCACAGTAGACCTCCCTGCCCAGCAGGAGCTCAATATCAGGATAAAGCGTCTTGACATTATCCTTAAGCAGTTCATAGTTCTGCCTTATCTTAGACGCACTGCACTTTGCCTTTCCGGGATGAAAATGTGGTGTTGCCACTATGGTCCGTATTCCGTCATAGTACGCTGTCTCAATCATGTCCAGCGACATCTGAAGGCTCTTCGAACCGTCATCTACGGCAGGTATTATATGCGAATGTATGTCTATAAATCCTACAGTTCTTTCTGATTCCTTCATTAATATGTATTCTCCTTATCCAAAATCAGCGCGATTTTAATTATAAGATAAGATTATGCAAAATACAAGACTATTTTTCTATTTATTTTTCGGAATTTAATAATTAAAAATTGTATCAAATATAAGTATTTTCTGTACAACTAATTATGTATTTTCTACTGGATGTAACTGTACCAATCTGTATGAATACATATATTTTTACTTGTTACACTCTCTTTACATATTTTTTAAACCTACAGCTAATATTTGTTTTTTTATTTGTACAGTGTTTTTCCTTGAATAATTTTTCATTAAAGCGTCAATAATACAATTACAACTTCTGTAATCTTAATATTATTATGCTACCCTTACAATTAAGCAAATGCGAAACCTCGCAATTACCTATGGTTATTGAATAAAAAGGAGGGATGCCTGATGTATCCGAACAGAATACGCGAACTGAGAATGGAAAAAGGTATCACCCAGATCAAACTGTCTACAGATTTAGGGGTTACACAGGAAACCATCAGTGCTTATGAAACCGGAAAAAACCTTCCAAGCACAGCCAATCTTTTAAAGCTGAGCAGAATCTTTTCTGCCAGCGTTGATTATATTCTTATGCAGAGTCCTATAAGAACTCCTATAGATACGAGCACTATGGTAAACGATGAGCGGAGGCTTCTCACCTATTACCGCATGCTCAGCACAATCCAGAAGGAGAAAGCCCTGTCATATCTTCAAGGGCTGTGTGACAACAATAATACTCTCAAAAAATGTTAATACCGTATTTTATTTCTCCCGTTTTTAGTCTATAATATATGGTATTGACACATTCAGGAGAAACCATGATCACAACAGCCATCATCGCGGAGTTCAATCCGCTTCACTCAGGACATCAATACATCATAGAACAAGCGCGCAGCCTGACTAATGCAGACTGCGTTGTTGTCGTGTTAAGCGGCAGCTTCACGCAGCGCGGTGACATCGCCATCGCACCTAAATGGGTTCGCGCACAGACCGCCATCGCCTGCGGTGCCGACGTGGTTATCGAGCTTCCCTTTGCATACGCCACGGCAAGCGCCGAATTCTTCGCCGCAGGTGCAGTCACTCTGTTAAACTCGCTCGGTTCAATCGACTACCTCGTGTTCGGTGCCGAGAGTGATGACATCATCCTGCTCCGGACGGCAGCGGATATTCTGCTCGAGGAGCCGCCTGCCTTTAAACAGACCCTAAACTCCTGCCTCTCCTCGGGAATGTCCTTTCCCGCCGCAAGGGCGCGGGCTTTTATGGACTGCGGCGGCGCAGATGGAATATTCACGCCGAACAACACACTTGGCATTGAATATATAAAGGCTTTAAAAAGGCTCTCTTCTCGCATAACTCCCGTGGCGGTAAGCCGCATGGGCTCAGGCTACAACGACACCGAATACTCCGCCGAAAAGGGCTTTATCTCGGCTTCCGCCTTCAGAGCCGCGGTTGCGGATATAGCGTCTGACGACAGGCTGTATTCCTTTCTTGAGACTACCCTTGCGCGTCCAAGCTGTGATGCGCTCATGTCCGAATACAATAAGTGTTTTCCAATATTTAACGATGACATGTCCGCTCTCGTCCGCTATGCACTTCTTACAAACCGCAGCCGGCTTGAGTCCTTCTGCGACTTCACGCCCGCGCTCGCAAACCGCGTGCAAAGACTTTTAGATAAAGAAGGAAATACTGCCTTTTCCGGCAGCTACGAGGACTTTATCCTAAGGCTGAAGACCCGCGACATAACAGCAGCCCGCATAAAGCGCGCCATGCTCCATCTGCTCACGGGCTTCACCGTCGATGCAGGCAGGCTCAGCACGGGCTACCTTAAAAGCGACAGGCTTCCCTATGCCCGCCTTTTAGCCATATCCCCGGCAGGTCAGCGCTATATCGCTTCAATAAAAAAAGGCTGTGATACGGTTCTTATCAACAGCCTCGGCAAATCCATGCCATTATTGGACGAAAACGCCCGTGCACTTATACACTTTGATATACTCGCATCCGACATTTACGCTTCGGTGGCAGCGGACAAATTCCATCACACAATGCCCGACGAGTACAGAGCCGGAGTT
>CAMEEX010000168.1 GCA_945915235.1 uncultured Clostridia bacterium
ACTCGGGTATAGCACACACCACCAGTTTTTTCCCTGCGCCGCCCCAATGTCCACTCGGAACGCCTCATACACACCCTGCGGAAATGTCATGTCACCATAGGTCTTAACCGGAAAATATGAATCCTCAAAATAAGCCTTTACATTATATTCCTTTTTATTATCCTTGATAACCCCTTTTGCAATATTTTCTATATTTTCAATATTGTCACTGAGTATCCTCTCCGCCTCGTCACGGCTTGCGGCATCGCCAAGAAGCTTGCCCATATACTCCACAAGCTCTGCCTTCACAAGCAGCTTTAGCTGCTGATCCTCATCTGTGTCGCTGTTGGCGCGGACATGAAATCTTATTATCTCCCCCGCTATATCCTGCTGCAGCTCGGCCGTCTGGCGCTGTTGTTCTCCATTATATGTAAAAAAAACAACCGCGCACAGCACCATAAAAATCCATGCCGTAAAATTCCATCTGTTCATACCTGCTACCTGCCTTTCCTATGTGGAAAGTATTACCGCTGTGCAGATATTTTAAACCGGATTTTTAACTAGGAATTCTTGACCTTTATCGATTTCAGGATATTTTCCTCCTGATTTTCAACATGAAGCTTTATCGCTGCCTTGGCCCCGCTTATGTCGCCGCCCTTCATTGCCGCTATTATCCTGTTATGCTCAGCGACAAGTCTTTCATGACTTGACTTATCCTTGATGTACTCCAGACGGTAGCGGTACATCTGTTCCCTCAGATTGTTTATCATCTGGATAAGGCGGTTGTTTCCTGTCGCCATATAGATTATCTCATGGAATGCCACGTCCGATTCAGCTATCTTAATAAGGTCATCACCTTCCGAGTTTTTTGCAAAGGTTTCGTTAGCTGCCTCAAGCTCCTCGAAATTCTTCTTTGTCATATTTTTCATGGCAAGCTCTATCGAGAGCTCCTCAAGCGCCGTCCTCACCTCGAGCACATCGCGCAGATCCTTCTCCGTGATATCGGCGACCTCCGCACCTTTTCTCGGAACCATGACCACAAGCCCCTCAAGTTCAAGCTTCCTTATCGCCTCCCTGATTGGCGTACGGCTCACGCCGAGCTTCTGTGCGAGCGCTATCTCCATGAGCCTTTCCCCCGGCTCAAGCTCACCCTTTAAAATTGCATGTCTCAATGTATTAAATACGACATCACGAAGCGGAAGATACTCATTCATCGTGACCTGAAAATTGCTGTCCTCTAACATAAAAAATCCTCTTTTCCAAATCTATTACTTAGCCATAAACCCGCCATTGCAGCACTCTGCAACGTAGGCAGTCTTTACCCTGCTGTCCTGCCTTAATATGCGGTTGCACTCATCGGCCTTATCCTTGTCGTCAAAAATTCCGAACACTGTCGGACCGCTTCCGCTCATAAGCGCGTTGAGCGCCCCATGCTCTCTCATCTTAGTCTTTATTCCCTCTATATCAGGATATTCCTTCGCTGTCACGGTCTCGAGCACATTGAGCAGCCTTGAAGCTATTCCGTTCACGTCCTGATTTTCTATCGCCGCCATAATTCCGTCTATATCCGGGTGTACTGTGCTCTCATCGATCACAAGCTTCTCATATACAAGCTTTGTTGACACCGCAAATGGAGGCTTAGCCACAACAAAATAACAGTCAGGGCATGCCCTGAGCCTTGTGAGCTTCTCCCCTATTCCCTCAGCGAGCACGGTTCCTCCCATGAGACAGTACGGTATATCCGCCCCGAGCTTCACTCCTCTTTTCATAAGCTCCTCGAGGCTTAAATCCAGCCCGAAAAGCTCATTCATTCCATACAAAACCGCTGCCGCATCGGCACTTCCGCCTGCCATTCCCGCTGCCACGGGTATAAACTTATATAAATCAATGTCAACTCCGCTCCGAATATCAAATTCCTCTATAAGCATGGCTGCCGCCCTGTATACAAGGTTATTCGAGTCAGTCGGAAGATATGACAGATTAGTCTTTACCTTGATGCCCTTATCCTTTTTCTTTCTTATCGTGAGCTTATCAAACAGATTAACATTCTGCATTATCATACGCACATCGTGATATCCATTCTCTCTGCGTCCTAACACGTCGAGTCCTAAATTCACCTTAGCGTATGCCTTCAATCTTATCTCGTCCATGGTGTCCCTTCCTTGCCAAATGGCGTTTTGTGTACTGTATTATGAATTTTGTATACAGTACACGTTATATTATATACAAACAGCTAACACAAATCAACCTGAAAGATGTCCCACGATTAAGTTTTTTGCCCTATATGCCGATAAATATAATGTAGAAGATGAGAATATCAAAACAATAATTTGTTTCAGATATCAGAAAAATAATTTTGGAAAGGAGTCCATAAAATAAAAATGAGTGTAAACGGAATTACAACCAATGGATATGACAGGACTGCATATACTTCAAGTGCAGCCAAGAACAGCTCTGACACAGCTAAGACTTCATCAACCACCTTCTCCAAAGATGCCGCCGTATATGAGGCATCTGACAGAACAACGACAAAGCAGAAGAGCAATGCCGCCGTGGTCGCACAGATGAAGCAGGATCTCGCAGACCGCACCAACAAGATGCGCTCTCTCGTCGCAGATATGTTCTCCAAGCAGGGACAGACCTTCGCATCGAGCTCCGATATGATCAAAGCTCTCGCAAACGGCGAGCTCAAGGTAGATGCCGCGACTGCCGCACAGGCTAAGGAGGATATTTCCGAGGATGGCTACTGGGGTGTTAATAAGACCTCAGAGCGCATCTTTGACTTTGCACAGGCACTCTCCGGCGGTGACAAGGAGAAGATGAAGAGCATGCTTGAAGCCTTCAAGAAGGGCTATGAACAGGCAACCGGAGCATGGGGCAAGGAGCTTCCTTCAATCTGCAAGGATACCTACGACGCTGTCGAAAAGAAGTTCAACGACTATTTCGGCGACGACGAGAACTAAATAAAAAGCAATCTAAATCAGCTTACTGCCGATTTAGATTGCTTTTTTGTTCTGTCTCTGTGTGAACTCAAAAACCGCCATGACCTGCCCTCCGGTGTCCTTAAATGCCACGGTGCTCACAAGTATATCTTCCGCATCGTCAGCATCTAACACTGTATCGGTATCAGCAATACCGCTGTTCGCATGCAGGGTATCTTTTTTTATAATCGGGCATATAACGCTCTGTGCCTTTACCTGCTCCTTAAATTCCGCGCGCAGGCGCACACAGCTTCCGTTATCAGCCCCGGCAAGCCGCATGGCAAGCTCCGTGAGCCGCACATTGTTCGCGTGCCCGTTGGTGTCCAGTATATACTGCTCCGCGATACAGTCCGCAAGTCTTTGTGCGTCCGCAGGCACCCTTATCCTTCTGGAAGCAGAAGCTCCGGCAGCGCTTATCCCCTGTGGAGCACTAATCCTGTCGCCGAAATCCTCCTCCTTCCAGCCTGAGGCTGTGTCCTGCCCTGGCTCAGCCGGTTCCTGCCTGTCCACATTCACATACACCCACATCGTATCTCCGAGTGCAAGGCAGTTTCCGTCACTGTCATACATCGCAATGCTCTTGTGTGCAAGTGATGCCCGCATGTCATATATGCAGGTCCTCAGCGTGATATGCTCACCCGCTGCCGGCATGCGAAACGCCTCTATCTGCCAGGACAGCAAATACCATGTACACCGCGTCCTCTTTGTAAATTCAAGCCCGAAGCCCCTTTCAAGCGCATGTGCATAGCCCACGTCCTGAAAAAGCCTCAACAGTCCGTTCATGGACATCACACCGCTTCTGTCCGTCTCACTAAATCTGACGTTACAGGATATCTCATACATCAGACATTGCCCCTTTCATTCTCCCAGAACTTCTTAAGCAGAAGCTTGAACCTGCGCTCATTAAACGGTGCCTCACGAAGTTTCATTATCGTCTCGTCCGTGATTGCTCCCGTCGTGGCAAGCTCCTTTCCCGCCTCCACATACTTCTCAAGATACACCTCCATGCGCTCGTAAAGCTCAGGCACCGAAAGTGTCTTTCCCTGCGGGCATAAAAGTGCATAATAATTTCCCGGTCCGCAGATGCAGTCGTACTCCTTGAGAAGCGGGTCATATATGAGGTCTGTCTGCGCGTAACCGCAGGTGGACACTATTATGAACTTCTTTTTGCTCATGTCACCCCTTATGCCATGGAAAGGCTGACCGACAACAGGTGACTGCCCTTCATAGGTGCACATCATCGACAACATTCTGTCGGTGAACACCTTCATTATTCCCGGCATGCCGAAAAAATACAGCGGATAGCTCTCGATAATGATATCAGCGGCAAGGATTTTCTCCTTCAGCATCGGAATGTCATCATTTTTGATAACACACTCGCCCTCCGTGCGCCCCCAGCAGCTAAGACAGCCAAGACACGGAGTTATCCTGCAGTCGCTTATGTTTATCTCCTCGACCTCACAGTCTCCTGCCGCCTTCAGTCCGTCCACAAACTTATGCGCCACCCTTATCGTGCAGCTCTTTTCCCTTCTCGGACTGCCGTTTAAAAGAAGAACTTTCATAAAACTTTCCTTTCTCGCCGTTTTATAATAAAACCGATTGCAAACCCGATTTAAAACAGGAAGTTTCACAATCAGCTAACTATATTATACTATATCTTCGTATTTTCCAATCCGGCGGTATCTTCCGTAGCGCTCAAGCACAAGCTGCTGCTCCGGGACATTCATAAGCTCCGAAATTCTCTCGCCAAGCGCCATTTTAAGCTCATCCATAAACGGTTCAAGCGCACACTCAGGCTCACCGAAATTCTCCGGTTCAGGTATAACCTTCTCTATAATCTCAAGCTTTAAAAGGTCATCGGCAAACATTTTAAGGTGGTCAGCAGCCTCGGCAACCCTCGATGAGTCCTTAAAGAGGATACTTGCACATGCCTCGGGAGAAACCACGCTGTAGTAGGCATTCTCGAGCATCCACACCTCGTCCGCTATCGCAAGCGCGAGAGCTCCGCCGCTTCCGCCCTCACCAGCCATAATGGATATGACCGGGGTCTTGAGTGTCATAAGTTCGTAGAGGTTGTCAGCTATCGCCTGACCTGCCCCTCTCTTCTCGGCACCCTGACCGCAGCTTGCTCCCTGTGTGTCGACGAAGCATATAACAGGACGGTGGAATTTCTCCGCCTCCTTCATAAGTCTCTGTGCCTTTCTGTAGCCCTCAGGCAGCACACAGCCGAAGTTTCTGTACACTCTCTCGTCAAGACTGTGTCCCTTCTCTATTCCTATAACAGTGACAGGCATATCGCCAAGCCATGCAACTCCTCCGACAACAGCATGGTCGTCACCGAAGGTTCTGTCACCGTGAAGCTCCATGAAGCCCGTAAAAATTGAATTGATGTAATCTTTCGCTGTAGGCCGGCCTGCCTTTCTGGCACACCGGATTTTTTCGTATGCGTCCATCGTATTTCCTCATTTCTGCGCCGGTCCGTGCGCCCTAATTGTGTATCATTTCCATAAGCTTCTGAACCGCACCACCGCTTTTTGCCGGTCTGTGTACAAGCTCCCTGAGCTTAAGGTGCTGCTCATGCGACCTCGCATGAAGCATATCATCACCTGATGCCGGCTTATGAATCTTAAGCATTGATGCTATGTAGCTTCTCTGGTCATTTCTTCTGACTATAGCATCAAGGAAACCGTTCTCAAGCTGGAATTCGGCACTCTGAAAGCCCTCAGGGAGCTTCTCACCTGTAACCTGCTCAATGACACGTTTTCCCGCAAAGCCTACAAGTGCGCCCGGTTCTCCGATAATCACATCGCCAAGCATTGCAAAGCTCGCCGTCACTCCGCCCGTCGTAGGGTCGGTCACACATACCATGTAGAA
>CAMEEX010000169.1 GCA_945915235.1 uncultured Clostridia bacterium
GCCCGTCTCATCGGCGCACGGCCTGATGAGATATACTTTACCAGCGGCGGTTCGGAGTCGGACAACTGGGCAATAAAAAGCTACTCAAGGGGAGTTCGATTAAAACAAAAAGGAGCTTCCTGTCATATAATTACTACATCCATTGAACACAATGCCGTCATAAATTCCTGCAGGGCACTTGAAGCGGAGGGCTTCAGTGTGACCTATCTGCCGTGCGACAAATACGGTTTTGTGCGCCCGGAAACAGTGATGGCTGCAATCCGCGATGACACCATACTCATATCGGTCATGGCAGCCAACAATGAGGTCGGCTCAATCCAGCCGCTAAAAGCCATCGGACAGATTGCCCGCCGCCACCAGATTGTCTTTCACACCGACGCAGTTCAGGCATACGGACATATCCCTATAAATGTGAATGAGTGCATGATAGATATGCTGAGCATGAGCGCACACAAGCTTCGCGGCCCCAAGGGTGTCGGCTTTCTCTATATAAGAAACGGGCTTGAACTTCCTCCTTATATCGACGGCGGCTCTCAGGAAAACGGGCACCGCGCAGGAACCTCCAACGTGCCCGGAATTGTTGGTCTTGGAAAAGCCTGTGAAATAGCTGCCCGCAGCATGCCAAGAAACATGAACAACATGACAAGGCTTCGAAACCGCATCATATACAAAATAAAGCAAAAACTCCCCGATGCCGTTCTCACAGGTCCCGAGCAGCAGCGTCTTCCAAACAATATATCCTTCTGTTTCCCTCATGTTGAGTCCGCACAGCTTCTCGCGATGCTCGACATGCAGGGCATATGTGCCTCAGCCGGAAGTGCCTGCTCCACAGGTGCCGCCGGACCGTCCCACGTCCTCATCGCAATGGGTATATCTCCCGACCTCGCTTCCGGCTCTCTCCGTCTTACCATATCCTCCGATACCACTGTGGAAGAAGCCGACTTCGTCGCCGAAACCGTGGTCAAGACAGTAAAAAAACTGAGGATATGACATTCGGAAGTATGGGCTAGGTCTGCATTAAAGGCCACCATGAGTTGCCCTAAATGTATATCATAAGCTGTCTTAAATGCTATTATGAGCTGCCCTCATGAGCAGCTCATAAAATTTGCCCTTAAACTTGTATACTAGTTGACAATATGCCGAGTTATTGTTACAATACTATTGTAAAAAGTTAAAAAAATTAAGGTGTCAAAACATGCTCCATAAATTTAATTGTATATAACGTGTTATATTTATGCATATCGCGACTTTTGTGAGAAGCATAGTTGTTCTTAGGACTCTGTGCATCGTCCAGCCAAAAGCAGCACGGATGCTGCTTTAGAAGCAAAGCATACAGGGATGTATGCTTTGCTTCGGTGGCGCATATATAGATACATTTTCCAGAGTCCTTAGAACACCTTGCTTTGAACAACGGAGCCGATATACATAAATATAACACGTTATACACCCACAGATTAACCTGCATGTTTTGACCTCCGAACTCTTCTACTACTATTATAATAAGGAGGCACCCCACATGCACATGACTTTCCGCTGGTACGGTGAAGGCAACGACACCGTAACCCTCGAGCAGATACGCCAGATTCCGGGCGTTGAGGGCATCGTATGGGCACTTCACAACAAGCAGCCGGGCGAGATATGGCAGCCTGACGAGATACGCGAAGTGACCGACCACATAAAGGAGTACGGCTTCAACGTCGATGTAGTCGAGAGCGTCAACGTACACGACGACATCAAGATAGGACTTCCAAGCCGCGACCAATATATTGAGAACTACAAGCAGACTCTCAGAAACCTAAAAGAGGTCGGAGTGAAGGTTGTCTGCTACAATTTCATGCCGATATTCGACTGGACAAGAACTGACCTCTTCCACCCTGTAGGCGACGGCTCAACCGCGCTCTACTATGAGAAAAATAAGATAATCGACGACCCGAAGGAGATGGCTAAGTACATACTCGAAAAGTGTGACGGCTTTACGATGCCGGGCTGGGAACCTGAGAGAATGGCTCATCTGTCCGAACTTTTTGAGGCATACAAGGACGTGACAAAGGAAAAGCTGTGGGCTAACCTCAAGTATTTCCTTGAAGCCCTCATGCCAACCTGCCGCGAATGTGACATCAAGATGGCTATACATCAGGACGACCCGCCTTGGGATATCTTCGGACTTCCCCGCCTTTTAGTAGATGAGCCGTCCATCGACCGCTTTTTGAAGATGGTCGACGACCCGTACAACTGCCTGACTCTCTGCTCAGGCTCGCTCGGCTCTAACCCGGCAAACAATGTATCCGACATTATAAGAAAACACTGTGACAGAATTGCCTTTGCACATATAAGAAACGTAAAGCACTTCCCTAACGGCGATTTCTCCGAGGCTTCGCACCGCGACTGCGACGGCGATATCGGAATCCTCGACATCGTAAAGGCATACCATGACTGCGGCTTCACCGGCTACGTCCGCCCTGACCACGGACGACATATCTGGGGTGAGAAGTGCAGACCCGGCTACGGACTGTATGACCGCGCACTCGGCATTATGTACCTGCTCGGCTGCTTTGACACCCTCGAGAAATTCGACGGCAAATAAATACTGTTGGAAATAACATAAAAAACACGTTTTTCATTACTATTTGTGCTGCCACCCGGCGGCGGAACGGAGACTAATATGGAACTCACATTAAACGGAATAAAGGACACTGCCGCATGGGCAGGCTACAGCCTTCCTTCCTATGATATAGAACAGATGCGCCGTGAAACCTCGGCAAATCCCGTCTGGCTTCACTTCGGCTCGGGAAATATTTTCCGCGCGTTCATAGCTGCCGCAGCACAGCGCCTTTTAAATCAGGGAGACGCATCGACGGGAATAATCTGCGCCGAGAGCACCTTCGGAACCGAAATCATCACAGAATGTTACCGCCCGCACGACAACCTGTGCGTGTCCGTCACCTTAAACCCTGACGGAAGCATCGCCAAGGAGGTCATCGGCTCCGTGGCAGAGTCCGTCACAATCGCAAACGACATGGACAGAATAACCGATATTTTCTGCTCCCCTTCGTTACAGCTTGTGTCATTTACAATCACTGAGAAGGGCTACGCCATAAAGGACAGCTCTGGAAACCTTACCGACGTCATAAAAAAGGACATGGCAAATACACCTGAAAAATGCACACATCTTATGTCCCTTCTCGCCGCACTCTGCATCAAGCGTTTCCACGCCTGCGGCAAGCCGCTCGCTCTCGTCTCCATGGACAACTGCTCACACAACGGCGAGAAGCTTGAGACCGCTATCACCACGATAGCCTCCGCATGGAAGGAGAACGGCTTCATAACACAGGACGAACTAGATTACCTGAAAACTTCCGTCTCCTATCCGTGGAGCATGATTGACAAGATTACCCCGAGACCTGACGCACAGGTGGAGGCAAGCCTCGCCGCGGACGGCATAAAGGATATCAAGGCATTTGTTACCCCGGGCGGCGTGTATGTCGCACCGTTTGTCAACGCAGAGAAACCGGAATATCTTGTTATAGAAGATGATTTTCCTAACGGCAGACCTGCTCTTCACAAGGCAGGAATACTCTTTACCGACCGTGACACCGTAAATAAGGTTGAGAAGATGAAGGTCTGCACCTGCCTCAACCCACTCCACACCTGCCTTGCCGTCTACGGCTGTCTGCTCGGATACACCTCAATCGCATCCGAGATGAACAGCCCCGAATTAAAGAGCTTCATAACAAAGATGGCTTACGAGGAGGGCATGCCTGTCGTGATAAATCCGGGCATAATCGACCCGAGGGATTTCCTTGATGAGGTGCTCACACAGAGACTTCCTAATCCCTTCATGCCGGACACACCGCAGCGAATTGCCACCGACACCTCGCAGAAGCTCCCTATCCGCTTCGGTGAAACCATCAAGCTCCACCTCGAGCGTGGCACAGCAGGAAGCCTCAAGTACATTCCGCTTGTTCTCGCAGGGTGGCTGCGCTATCTTCTCGCCGTGGACGACAACGGTGACAAATTCACTCCGTCGAGTGACCCGCTCCTTGACGAATGTCAGGCCGTGTTAAACGGAATAGCTCTTGGAGACCATGTTGACAGTGCCAGACTCCACCTTCTGCTCTCCAACAGCAACATCTTCGGCGTTGACCTCGAGGCGGCAGGGCTCGCGGGCAAGGTTACGGACTATTTCAACGAGCTTATCGCCGGCAAGGGAGCAGTCCTTGCAACCTTGAAAAAATATACGGCATAATGCATAATAATAGGTGGCGGCATAATCTGCTGCCGCCTATTTTACTCATAGAGGACACATATATGAACATTACTCCAAAAAATCCCGACGAAACAGGACGCGCATACGCGCTCAGGATTTTAAAACAGAACATCACCGACACCACACTAAAGCCGGGTACCCTGCTCTCCGAGAATGAACTTTCCAAGGAGCTCGGTCTTTCAAGAGTTCCCGTGCGCGAGGCTCTCATCGAGCTGTCCAAATCGGACATCGTCGAAATCCTCCCACAGAGGGGCAGCCGTGTGGCTCTCATCGACCTAAAGCTCGTCGAAGAGGCCGGCTTCTTCCGCCGCACCCTCGAGTGTGCCGTCGTGAGGCTGGTCTGCGAAAAGGCTCAACACGACTCCCTCCCCGACGACTTTCTGCTCTCCGTCAAAGCGAACCTCAATATGCAGGATTTCTACATCGAAAATCCCGCACCCGACAAGCTCATGGAGCTAGACAACGAGTTTCATCATCTGCTTTTTTCCTGTGTCGACAAGGAACGCTGCTATAGAATGTGCTGCGACATGGGAATACATTTTGACAGAGTAAGAACCCTCGCACTGCATGCGGTTAAAGAGTTAAAAATCGTAAACGACCACCGCGAAATCTTTGAAGCGGTATGCCACGGCGATGCCGACACGGCCGAAAAGCTTATGTACACCCATCTGACCCGTTTCAAAATTGACGAGGAACTCATAAAAAACAAATACCCGGACTATTTTACACACTAAAACCATGATTTTCTCACACGGATGTCTGATTTTGACAGTCATTTATGTCAATATATTGCAGTGTTATTATAGTTGCATATTGAAGCACTCTTTAATATAATTAAGATATGTTTTTGAGTGCTTTTTTGCGCTCTTCGTAACTATAATGCATCATTTTAAGAAGGGAGAATACTATGAAATTCGGTTATTTTGATGACGAAAACAGAGAGTATGTGATTACTACTCCTAAGACCCCTCTGCCTTGGATTAACTACTTAGGCTGCGGCGAGTTTTTCTCATTGATGTCAAATACCTGCGGAGGCTACACCTTTTACAAGGATGCCAAGCTCCTGCGCCTGACAAGATACCGCTACAACGATGTTCCTAACGATATCAACGGCAAGTACTTCTACATAAAGGACGGCGACACCATCTGGAATCCGGGCTGGAAGCCTGTCAAGACACCGCTTGACAGCTACGAGTGCCGTCACGGAATGGGCTACAGCCGCTTCACCTCCTCCAAGAACGGTTTGAAGGCTGAGATGCTCGCCTTTGTTCCTATGAATGATAACTGCGAGGTCACAAGACTTATCCTCACCAACGAGTCCGACAAGCCTAAGACCTTCTCAGTATTCTCATATGTTGAGTTCTGTCTTTGGAATGCCGACGATGACTCGAGAAACTTCCAGAGAAACTTAAGCACCGGAGAAGTCGAGATTGACGGTTCCACCAT
>CAMEEX010000170.1 GCA_945915235.1 uncultured Clostridia bacterium
CACCGCCTAACATCTCAATCGTCCTGCTGTCATAGGCGATGCTGTCCGAGATATTGTATATCTGGTCGCTTATCTCCTTCATGATCTTCTTCGAGGAATTGTTGCTCCCGTGAATCAAGTCCCTGTGGTGCGTCAAAAGCATGCTGTAGGTATTTATGACAAGAAAAACCCCCAGCGCCAGCACCGGAATAACCACCGCGCACAAATATACTATATTAAACTGCTTCCCTATCTTCATTCTGCTAAAGCCGCTCATACCATCAACCCCGCAATCCCATATTTCCTGATAATCCCAGATAAATATATCACACCGCACAATACGACACAACCTACAAAAAATATGGTAAATAAATTTAAAAGTTGTGGTATCCATTTTTTACTTGTTTCTATATAATATCAGCTAAAGGGCTGCATAACCTTTTAATATCATGCCAATAAACAGTTGTGTAATTTACCTGTAAATTACACAACGTCAAGGCAATTCAACAGGAGGTATAAAATGAAATTCTCGAACGGCTGCTGGCTTGAGAAGGAGGGCTGCTCCTGCTTCTCCCCTCAGGAGGTATATTTTACAAAAATTGAAAAGAACAAGGTGACTCTGTGTGCACCTACCATAAGAATAATCACAAGAGGCGATACCCTCGGAAGCATCAACCTCACGGTTGTGATAACGTCCCCTGCCAAGGGCGTGATAAGGGTTCAGACCTATCACCACGCGGGCATGGCTGCAAAGAGCCCACAGTTTGAGCTCAACACAAGCGAGGACAACATGGAGGTAACTCAGACCGACGAGCTCATCACCATAACTAGCGGCGACTTATCCCTTGAGATTACCAAGCTGCCTTGGAGCATGACCTACAAGCACAAGGGCAGGGTTCTCTCAAAGAGCGGAAGAAAAGACCTCGCTCTTATGAAAACCGACTGGAAGGGTTACGCCTACGACAAGGGCGACTACACCGATACATATATCCGCCAGCAGCTCTCAATGGGCGTCGGCGAGCTGTTGTACGGCTTCGGTGAGCGCTTCACTCCATTTGTAAAGAACGGTCAGTCGATAGACATATTCAATCAGGACGGCGGCACAAGCACCGAACAGTCCTACAAGAATATCCCGTTCTATGTATCCAACAAGGGCTACGGCGTGTTCGTAAACCACCCGGAGAAGGTATCCTTCGAGGTCGGAACCGAGATGGTCACAAAAGCTGAGTTTTCCGTAGAGGGAAGCTATCTCGACTACTTCTTCATCGACGGACCTTCCATGAAGGACGTGCTCGTAAAGTACACCGACCTCACCGGAAAGCCTTCACTCCCGGCGCCATGGACCTTCGGACTGTGGCTGTCGACATCATTTACAACCAACTACGACGAAAAGACCGTAATGAGCTTCATCGACGGCATGCTCGACCGCGGTATTCCGCTTCGTGTATTCCACTTCGACTGCTTCTGGATGAAGGAATTTCACTGGTCCGATTTTGTCTGGGACGAGCGCGTATTCCCTGACCCGGAGGGCATGTTAAAGCGAATAAAGGCCAAGGGTCTCAACATCTGCGTGTGGATAAACTCCTATATCGGACAGGAGTCAGTGCTCTTCGCCGAGGGTGTTGACAACGGCTACTTCGTAAAGAGAACCAACGGCGATGTATGGCAGTGGGATATGTGGCAGCCGGGAATGGCACTTGTCGACTTCACCAACCCGGACGCCTGCAAATGGTTCCAGAGCAAGCTCGAGGTACTCCTCGACATGGGCGTTGACTGCTTCAAGACAGATTTCGGCGAGCGAATCCCTACTGAAGGCGTTGTGTACTTTGACGGCTCCGACCCTAAGAAAATGCACAATTACTATACCTATCTCTACAACAGATGCGTATATGAGCTTCTTGAAAGAAAGCGCGGCAAGGGCGAGGCTGTACTGTTTGCCCGCTCCGCAACGGCAGGCAGCCAGAAGTTCCCTGTACACTGGGGCGGCGACTGCTGGTCCGACTATGAGTCCATGGAGGAGAGCCTCCGCGGCGGCCTTTCGCTGTGCATGTCCGGCTTCGGCTACTGGAGCCATGACATAGGCGGTTTCGAGAGCACCTCCACACCTGACGTGTACAAGAGATGGGCTGCATTCGGACTTCTAAGCTCACACTCACGTCTGCACGGAAGTTCCTCCTACCGCGTGCCTTGGGCATACGATGAGGAGGCTGTCGATGTAGTCCGCACCTTCACGCTGTTAAAGGCTTCACTCATGCCGTACCTCTACCGCAATGCCATCTACGCATCGCAGACAGGTATCCCTATGATGAGAAGCATGGTGCTCGAATTTACCGACGACCGCAACTGCTCATATCTCGACAAGCAGTACATGATGGGCGACAGTCTCCTCGTCGCACCGATTTTCAACGAGGAGGGAATTGCCGAATACTACCTTCCTGCCGGAACATGGACTAACTACTTCACCGGAAAGAAATACACGGGCGGCTGCTGGTACTCCGAAAAGTGCGGCTACCTTGAAATTCCTCTTTTTGTCAGAGAGAACTCCATCGTCGCAGTTAAGCCTGACGCTAACCGTCCTGACTACGACTACGCCGACGGCGTTACCCTGCGCGTATATGAGCCTTCGGACTGCACCACAACAGTCTATGACATGAAGGCAAACGCCGACACCACAATAAGCGTAAAGAAATCCGGAAATGAACTTACAATATCCATCACCGGAACAAAGAAATGTAATGTGGAGTTAGTCAATATGTTGACCGATGCAGAGCTGACGGAGCTGACGGCTGGAACGTATACGGTAACGGTTAAGTAAATAATGGTTATAATTACCGCTTACGGATAATAAATCTTATTTTTGGACGGTAAATGGAAAACTTTATTGGAGGTTGATAGCATAATATGGGGATTTTGAATTATTAATTTGTCTAATACGAGTATATTTTATTATAGAAAGAGGAAATTATTAATGGATATTGTTATATCAGAATATAAAGAATATAATCACAACGAAATTATTAATTTATATAAAAGTGTCGAATGGACAAATTATGTTCAACACCCGGAAAGATTAAAAGAGGGCTACAAGAACTCCTTATGTGTACTTGCTGCTTATAATAACACTGAGCTTGTTGGTATTCTTCGTGCTGTCGGAGATGGCGCAACAATTCTTTTCATACAGGATATCATTGTTTTGCCTAAGTATCAAAACATTGGAATTGGCACAAAACTAATTAAATCGGCTATGGAAAAGTATAAAGATGTTTACCAAATAGAATTACTAACAGATGATACTAAAAAGACCATCGCATTTTATAAATCTGTTGGATTTACACCGACAAAAGAAATTGGTGCACTATCATTTATTAGAATGTAGTCCATAACTTTTAACTTGTCAAACAGGCAGAAGCCCCCATTGCTTCTGCCTGTTTTTTATAATACCGGAACCTTGACAAATCATTTGCCCTCTTATCCGGTTCAATGAATTTTCACCGAATACCGCTATTCTCCCATATCCTGACCATAAAGGCTTTTAAGCATCTTTTCAATGTAAGCCCCCACTTCCTCAAGCGTGTCCGCGTCGGCTATGCTTCCGTATGCGTACCTGGCGAACACGAGCCCTGAGCCTGTCTCAAGAAATGCATACCTTTCGCCGTCCGCAAAACCATAGTCCGCAATATCCCTTTTGTCCAGCCTTGCCCCGTTTTCCATCCACAGAGCACTCTCATCATCATACTCCACCGGCATGAATATTCCCGTCACGCCCGCCTTCATAGCAGAGACCGTGGTGGTGCTTGTCATACTCATAATCGTTGAAACCGGGCACGGAAGCATTACCGAAACCGTATCGCCCTCGTTGCAGGTACCGCGGTAAACCTTCTCCACCTTGATTTTTGCAATCGCGCGGTATTCCTTTTCCCCGTTGAAGCTCACAACAATATTCCTGATTTCCGATATGGTCCCTTTAAAAATAGCTGTGTCAAATTCCGTGAACAATTCCTCCTCGGTGAGGTTTACCAAGCAGCCTGACTGAAAAATAAGAGGATTTCCCGTGTAGCGCACGGTCACATTAGATGATCTGTCCGACAGCGCAAGCGGCTCTCCCCATCTGTTCGCAATCAGCAAAACTATGATCAATGCCACAGCAACACACCCTGCCGCAGCCACGATTAACCTTCTCTTTACGGCTTTCCTTTTCGGACTCCTCTTCTTAAACCACTGCACAGGCTTGTCAACCGCATGTACATCGCCCGCTTTTTTATAACTAATGGCTTCATCAATGTATCTGCCGTCAATCTCACCCATTGCATCGGAAAAAATTTCCACATTCATACCGGCACACTCCTTTCCACTGCCACTTTGCAGCACAGTCATTTATCATACAATTATCTGCCTTTCTGCCAGATACCTTCTCAGCTTTTCCCGTATGCGGGTCAACCGCACGGAAACATTTTTCTCCGAGAGCCCCACAAACTCTGCTATGTCCCTCAGACTGTCCGAAAACCGGTAGCGACGCATAAAGATAACCCTGTTTTCCGTTGTCAGCGTGTCCAGAAACTGCTCTATGATGCGCGCTAACTCCTTCGCCTCGATTTCATCTTCCACATTTTTTCTGTCCGCTATGCAGCCCTCAATCTCTTCCAGAGCAGCCTTATAATGCCCGCCTCTTTTGGCTGCCTCCGTTTTCCGGTAGCATTTGATGGAAATATTCCTCACTATTCTCGCGATATAGGACAAAAGCGGGCTCGGCCGCGCGGGCGGAATGGCGTTCCAAGCCCCAAGGTAGGCGTCATTTACACACTCCTGCGCGTCCTGCCTGTCATTCACGATATTGTATGAGAGTCTGTGACAGATTTTTCCGTATTTATCATCAAGCTCCCGTATTCCCTGCTCGGAGCGCGCAAAGAACAGCTCTATGATTTTCTCGTCGTCCATCGTCTCACCTCCTCATTTTCGATTTCACCTATATACTACGGTTTCAGGGATAAATACTACATCTTTTTTTAATTTTTTTAAGTTTTGATTATTTAATTTCTACTATATTTTCTACAATATCTTCTCCATGTACCGCCTGACAGCTCTGTTTCCACATGACGGCGGTAAAAAAATATGATATTTCCCGGTTTTAATCGCGAATTACCGCTTGGTTGACTTTATTGTGATTGCAAGCCGTATTTCTTTTCGTAATTGATGCTTTTTTTGATTATGAATTTTTAATTTTACCGCCTCAAATAAAGCTTGTCAGCTACAGGCGGTAATTATAGATATTTTTTCTATGACTTGACGCAATTATTACCGCTTTATAGCTTGTATCCGATTTTTAGGCGGTATCCTTTCGTATATATTTTTATATTTGACACAGATTTTACCGCCCCACAATAAGTATTAAGCAATTAGGCGGTAGCCATCTCCGGCAACGCTAATTTATCCAGTTATATAATTGCAATCCATAGCTGAACGGCTGCGTAATTTCACCGGCTTGCACAGCCTGCCATACCAATGCACACTGTTTCACAATTATCTGTTTGGATTAATGTGTCAAAACATGCTCTATAATTCTAATTGTGTATAACGTGTTATATTTATGCATATCGCGATTTTTGTGAGAAGCTTAGATTCGTTTCATACAATCGGAGTCGATATGCATAAATATAACACGTTATACACTCACAGATTAAAT
>CAMEEX010000171.1 GCA_945915235.1 uncultured Clostridia bacterium
CGAAGCAAAGCATACCTCCGTGTATGCATTGCTTCTAAAGCAGCGTCCATGCTGCTTTTGGCTGGGTGACTGACAGAGTCCTAAGAACATCTAAGCTTCTCGCAAAAGTCGTGATATGCATAAATATAACACGTTATACACATTTAAGTTTATGGAGCATGTTTTGACACCTGACTTATTATAGCAGTTGCGGGAAAGAATGCCAATTTAATCTGTTGGTGTATAGCATGTTGTATCTATGCACGGCGTAGAGTTTTAAGCATAAATTCTGATGTCAAAAAAGGCGTCAAAAGCCTTGATGTGTATAATGAAGTATATTTGTGCGTATGGCGACTTTTGAGAGCAACTTGCTTCGTACAACCGGAGCCGATATGTACAAATATACTTCATTATACATTTATAAATAATGCAGCTTTTTTGACATTCAAAAATATATGATATTGTGGTCAAATAGGATAGAAACTTGGTATGTATAACGGAATATAATTATGCATATCGCGACTTTTGGAAGAAGCTTAGAACATCTTGCTTCGTACAATCGGAGTCGATATGCATAATTATATTCCGTTATACATTAGAAACATAAGTAAGCCTATTTGACCACGGCATCAAACATATATTAATCTCTAATATATCGAAAATCTTCCGTGTTTGCAATGTGTGGGTTTCACATTTTTTTAACAGATTTCACAAATTTTGAACACAGAACTTCGGTATATTAGGTCACATAGAAAGCGAAAACAAATTGCTTTGATGGCAGATGAGAAATCGCCTGCGCGGATTTCTCATCGCCTCCTCGCGATAAATCGCTCGGAAATGAGGATTAAATATGAGAAATAAAAAAATGGCAGCATTTGGCTGCATGGCAGTGCTTATAACAGCTATGATGACAGGGTGTGCGTCGAAGGGAAATGAGAGTGTGACGACTTCGCAGACAAATGAGAGCATTGCAACCCAGACGACGCAGGCGGCACAGGAGAGTTCACAGGATACTGAGAGCTCGGACAGCGGACAGGAGACAGAGGCACAGTACGGCTCAGTTACCGCGATTGACGGAAGCAAGGTGATGGTGGACGTGGGAACACTCAACACCGCAGCACCGGGAGATATGCCGGACGGTCAAGCACCAAGCGGAAATATGCCGGGCGGAGAGGCACCGAGCGGAGACAAACCGGACGGAGAAGCGCCGAGTGGAGAAGTGCCAAGCGGAGATAATTCAAATGGCGAGGCTCCGAGTGGAGAAAAGCCCGACGGAGAAGCGCCAAGCGGAGAAACACAGAGTGGAGAAAAGCCTGATGGCGAGGCGCCAAGTGGTGACAAGCCGGACGGACAGGCTCCGAGCGGCATGCCGGGCGGAAATGGCGGCGGCTTCGGAGGAAGCACATTCACCGCATCGGGAGAGAGCCTGAGCTTCAACGTGACGGACGACACGGAAATCACGGTTGAGTTTTTGCAGGGAAGCTCTGAGGGAACACTCGATGACATAGCGGTCGGAAGCGTTCTTGAGTTCGAGCTTGACGCGGACGGCAATGCGACAAAGGTTACCGTCAAGAATGTGAATGTAGGCGGCGGCTTCGGCGGCAGCAGTGAGGTAACTAACGGAACTGCGGCGAACACCATAGATGAGGACACGACGATAAGCACGGCGACCTACACCTCGGACGGCGACGATGAGAACGCTCTCAGAGTTGACGGTGCGACGGTGACGCTGGAGGGAGTTGATGTCGAGAAAACAGGCGGGGCTTCGTCAAATACCGAGAACGGCGATTTTTACGGGCAGAATGCAGCTCTTTTGGCGCTCAACGGTGCACAGGTGACGATAAAGGACGCGGTTATAAACACTGACGCCGTGAACGGAAATGCAGTGTTCAGCTACGGCGAGGGAACCACGGTCAATATATCCGATTCGGTTATCAGAACTCAGCAGAACAATTCCGGCGGTATCCAGACGACAGGTGGAGGAACGACAAATGCAAGCAATCTCGATGTTGTGACCAACGGAAATTCTGCGGCGGCAATCAGAAGCGATAGGGGCGGCGGAACAGTGAATGTCGACGCCGGAACCTATGTTACAAATGGAACAGGAAGCCCTGCGGTATACTGTACGGCGGATATAACAGTTGAAAATGCTACACTCACCGCTAATTCAAGCGAAGGCGTCGTTGTCGAGGGCAAAAATTCCGTTTCGCTTATCAACAGTGATGTTACGGGAAATATGTCCAACACCTACAACGGCGACTCGGACGAGAACATACATTGTATAATGATTTATCAGAGCATGTCGGGAGACGCTGACCTCGGCGAGGCAAGCTTTTCGGCTGAGGGTGGAAGCATAACCGCAAAGACCGGGGATATGTTCTATATAACTAACACGGATTGCACAATCAGCCTGAAGAATGTGGCGTTCACGCTCGCAAATGACACATTTTTGAGAGTTGAGGGCAATTCCTCCTCTAGAGGCTGGGGAACTCAGGGCGCCAACGGCGGAGATGTGATTTTAAATGCCCAGCAGCAGAAGCTTGAGGGAAATATCCTTGTGGACAGCATATCCTCACTTGAGCTTTCAATGACTGACAACAGCATGTTTACAGGTGCAATCAATCCTGACGGCGAGGGCGGAACGGTGAATGTGACACTTGACGACACTTCGACCTGGACTCTCACGGCAGACAGCTATGTGACAAGCTTTACGGGAGACTTGACAAATGTTACCGCGAATGGGTATCATCTCTATGTGAATGGAGAATTGGCACTTTAATGCTATAAGGGAAGGAACGCACATGGAGTATCGCACGATAGAACATACCTTTGAACCGGTTTACGACAGTGGGAGCCGGATACTTATTCTCGGTTCCCTGCCGTCGGTTAAGTCGAGGGAGAATAATTTTTATTACGGGCACCCACAGAACAGATTTTGGCGGGTGCTGTGGGAAATTTTCGGTGAGTCAGGCACAGGAAAAAATGAAGAGATGGAATTTTGCAATGGGAATATGCCGGGTGATGGCTTTGTAGCTGAAAACACCGGTGATAAAGTATCCGGTATGCAAAAGGGTAAAAAAGTATATCCGATAGATACATTTTCTATAGAGGAAAAGAAGAAATTTCTTCATGCCAACCACATAGCCCTGTGGGACGTGATTGCAAGATGCGACATAGCTGGCTCAAGCGACAGCTCGATAAAAAATGTTGTCCCGAATGATATAAGCGTGATACTTCAGAGTGCGCCCATAGAGAATATATATGTAAACGGAGGCAAGGCGCACGAGCTCTACATGCGCTACTGTTATCCGCTCACCGGGCGTGAGGCGGTGAAACTTCCGTCGACCAGCCCCGCAAATGCCACATGGACACTTGACAGGCTGGTAAAAACGTGGAATAATGTGAAAAAATAATCTCGAGTAAAATGGTAGGATATAGACTATGAAGAGCATTTCACGTTTAAAAGAAAATAAGGTTTTTAAAGCTGCCATTATCAAAGCTATACCGATAATGTGCAGCTATTTTTTTGTCAGCATGGCATACGGCATGATGATGCAGGAGGCGGGCTTTGCATGGTATTATTCGCTCTTTACCAGCCTGACGGTGTACACGGGCGCGTTTCAGTTTGTGCTCATAACCTTTTTAAGCAGCGGGGCGTCGTATCTGACAATAGCGGTCACGGCGCTGCTCATGAACAGCAGGCAGATGTTTTACTCGATTACATTTGTCGAGGACTTTAAGAAGATGGGGCGGAGACTGCCGTACATGATTCATACCATGACCGACGAGACCTACGCCGTAAACTGTTCAATCAGGGGCGAGGGAAAAGAGCGCTATGACGAGATGTTCTTTGTCGCGCTGATTGCGAGGGTGAGCTGGATGGTTGGAGCCGTGGCGGGCGGTGCCGTCGGGCAGCTTATACCGTTTGAGCTTAAAGGGATTGATTTTTGCATGACAGCGCTGTTTATCATAATTTTCATCGACCAGTGGGAGAAAAACAAAAAGCATTTTCCTGCGGTGTGCGGCGTCATCGTGGCGGTCATCTGTCTGTTGATATTCGGAGAGTCGGCATTTATGCTGCCGTCGCTAATCATCGTGTCAGCGATACTTATTTTTACGGGAGCAAAAAACGATGTGAATGAAAAAGCACATATTATAAATGAAGAAACAGAAAAAAAGTGAAGGATAAGGAGGGCAGAAATGGGAATTAAGTATATTCTGGGTGCGATTTTACTCTCCGCGGTAATTACTTTTGTGCTGAGAGCACTGCCTTTTGTGATTTTTAACGGAAAAAATAAGCTGCCGGACAGGGTGGCAGCCCTCGGAAAGCTTTTGCCGTCGGCGATAATGGCGGTGCTTATCGTGTATTGTTTTAAGGGAATTATAAAGGAACCTGTGAGCGAGGGCGTTCCGGCAGTTATCGCGGCGGCGGTCGTGGCGCTCACATATAAATGGAAGCATAATACGCTGATAAGCATACTGGGCGGGACGGTGTGCTATATGGTGCTGCTCAGGCTGATGTGAAAATCAGCAAAAAACGGGAAAAGCATCGGGCAGCAGGGTTTTGGTGGATAAGCGCGGTGGCGCGGGGCAGAATTGTGGATAATTCCGCAAAAATGTTTATAAAAAAGCCAAAAAGACGTTGACATCGCAGACAACCTATTATATAATGTAAAACTGTGACAGTACGAAAGTAAATGTCTAGCCAAAGCCCCGGTACGACATTTTACTATATACTTTCGCCGATTATACGGCACGTTGTCGGTCTTATCGCCGATGACAATCCTATATGTTTGAATAATTTACGCTTTTGAAAATTTCAAGGAGGTTGACCAATGAACACATTTATGGCTAGTCCATCAACAATTGAAAGAAAATGGTATGTAGTTGACGCTACAGGATATACATTAGGCCGTCTCGCAGCTAATGTTGCAGCAGTACTTAGAGGCAAGAATAAGCCTACATTTACACCAAGCCTTGACACAGGTGATTATGTAATCATCGTTAACGCTGACAAGGTTAAGGTTACAGGTAAGAAGTTAGACCAGAAGATTTACTTCAATCATTCCGACTATGTTGGCGGTATGAAGGAGACAACACTCAGAGAGCTCATGGCTAAGAAGCCTGAGAGAGCTGTTGAGTTAGCAGTTAAGGGTATGCTTCCAAAGGGACCTTTAGGAAGAACAATGTACACAAAGCTTCATGTATATGCAGGACCTGAGCATGATCACGCAGCTCAGAAGCCTGAGACATTGACATTTTAATTAAGGGAACAAGAAGGAGGAAAATACAATGGCTAAGGCAACAAGCGCAAAATTCTATGGTACAGGTAGAAGAAAGAGCAGCATCGCAAGAGTATACATTATGCCTGGTAAGGGCGATATCACAATAAACAAGAGAAGCATCGACGAGTACTTCGGTCTTGAGACCCTCAAGCTCATCGTTCGTCAGCCACTTGTAGCAACTGAGACTGCTGACAAGTATGACGTTCTCGTTAACGTACACGGTGGTGGTACAACAGGTCAGGCTGGTGCTATCCGTCACGGCATTGCAAGAGCACTTTGCAAGGCTGATGCAGATTTCCGCCCAGTACTCAAGAAGAGCGGTTTCTTAACAAGAGACCCAAGAATGAAGGAGAGAAAGAAGTACGGC
>CAMEEX010000172.1 GCA_945915235.1 uncultured Clostridia bacterium
ATTTCCGTTCTCAGTCAGCTCCTTTATCATAAGAAGCTGGTTAAAGTTGCGCGCTATTAGATACATTATTCTCATAGGCGGCTCTTTGAGGGTCAGCAGGTCATAATAGAGCGCTAGCGCCTTGTCCTGATTTTTCTGCGAGATGGCTGTAATCATATCAAATATACGGTTGGTGGTCTGCGTTGTGCACACCTCCTCCACGTCCTCC
Source organism: uncultured Clostridia bacterium (assembly GCA_945915235.1). Classification (GTDB taxonomy): domain Bacteria; phylum Bacillota; class Clostridia; order Lachnospirales; family Lachnospiraceae; genus CAG-882. Next base: position 209 of record CAMEEX010000172.1, read on the forward strand.
GAGCTTATCCTCTCGCGCCCCATCGTATAGCATATTAGCTTTTCGAGCTCCTTCGATATATTCTCCATCGAGCTGCCCGTCTTGGTGAGAAAAAGCTGTATCGCGGCGTTATCCATGACCTTTCCTTCCCTCTTGAGAATGGAAACGACCCATTTTATTATGTCGCTGTCGCTCTGCTCATTAAGCTCACATATATAGCCCTTCTCCTTGACTGCCTTGTACAGCCTGCTCCGCTTGTCCACCTCATTCTCGACAAAGACTATTACCGTCGTCTCGGGAATATTTTTTACAAGCTCTACAATCATATCATCTGCCGTCTTAAAAAGCTGGCTGTTCTCAAGCACAACAAGTCGTCTGTCAGCAAAAAAGGGCATCGTGTCGGCAATCTCCGCAACCGCCTTGCTGTCGGGCGCTTTTCCCTCAAAATAGGAATAATTCATTGTATCACCGTCAGCGACAACAGCGTCCTTAAGCTTGTCGCGGAACTGCTTTTTCAGATAATCTTCACTGCCATACAGAAGATAAACCGGCTTGAAACTGCCCGCCTTAATATCTGCCAAAATATTTTTCATATTTCCCCCTGCGTACCGCCGTCAGCGGCGAAAATAGGAATTACTGCACTTTAAGTATCTCCGACAAATTTCTCTGTATTCCAGCCGCAATCTCAGGCTTGTTCATCGAGTAGACATGAATGTTCTTCACGCCGTTTGCCATGAGGTCGATAATCTGGTCGGTCGCGTAGGCTATTCCCGCCTGCTTCATCGCCTCCTCTGAATCGCCGAACCTGTCGACGATGTTCTTGAAGCGCTCAGGCACATTGCAGCCCGACAGTTTGACAGCGTTCTTCACCTGCGCCTTCTTGGTAATCGGCATGATGCCCGGAATTATCGGGACATTTATGCCCGCCTCGCGCAATCTGTACATGAAATTAAAGAAGATATTATTGTCAAAAAACATCTGCGTTGTAAGATACTCGCAGCCCGCATCGACCTTTCGCTTAAGTCCGAGTATGTCCTCCCTCCGGTTTGCCGAGTCGGGGTGTACCTCCGGGTAGCACGCACCTCCCACACAGAAATCACCGCTCTCCTTTATCAGCTCAACAAGCTCCGATGCATGCGAGAAATCGGTAAAAACCTCTCCGTCATAGTTCTTCGGAATATCGCCTCTGAGGGCAAGAATATTCTCAATTCCGGCACTCTTCATCTCATCAAGTGCCGCCTTGATTCCGTCCCTGTTGGCACATACACAGGTAAGATGCGCTATTGTCGGAACCGCATATTTTTCCTGTATCTCGTGTGCGAGCGTGATTGTGTGTCCCTTCGTGCTTCCGCCGGCTCCGTAGGTAACGCTCATATAGCTCGGTTTAAGCGCCGCTATACCAAACGCAGCCGTCTGTACATTGGCAAAATCCGTATCCTTCTTAGGCGGAAACACCTCAAACGAGAGCGTGGGCTTGTCCTCATTGATTATGTCTCTGATTTTCATAAGTTTCTCCCTTTGCAAAAAATTTCCCCACATTCAGTATTCATTATTTAGTATAGCATTTATTTTTCTTCATAACAACACGAAAATTGTCCCATGGCAGAGCTTTACCGCAGCGCTATTCCAGCAAATTATCCACTGACACGGTTACCTCCTCGAGATGAAAGCGTCCGTCAGGTGTGTATACCACTTTGGCATTTGCAATAATCTTACATTCATTTCTCGGCATTGCGCTTTTCTCAACAAAAATACCTGATGACGCGCTGAAATACCACTGCCCGTCCTCCTGCGAAAAGCTGTTTTGATTTCCAAAGCCAATTCCCGAATACTGCGCGCTATACATTTCAAGCAGAGCCGATATATCCATCTGTGCCACAGCTTCACCGTCAAGCATCACGGTCAGTATATTGCTGTCGGCGTCAAAGCCTGCATCTATGCCACCAAGCTCCCTTATCCATTCTCCCTCTTTAAATTCGTTGATTGTGCGCTCAATGCGTCCATCAGCACCCGTATTCCAGTCTGTTTCGATAAAATATAGTTCATCTCCCGATACGCCTGTTCCCGTTTTCATATGTGTTTTTAACGCATACTCCATCACGCCGTCATTGTCATAGTCTCCGCTGTAAATCTCCGGTATCCACATCTGAGGTGACATCCAGTCAAGCCATATAGGAAGAACATTCTCCCCGTCTCTTAATACCATAGCATACCCACCGTACATACCATACAGCACTATATCCGAGTCCGGCACAGAACTGAGAATCACATAATCATCGGATAACTCATAGACCTTACCGCTTTGATACACTTCAGTTGTCTCCTTAAGCCTCTTTGAGGTGAGTGCGTCCATACATTCATTTACAAAAATTGTTTCCTGATATGCATCTGACTCGATATCATACTCATAATCCGGACACCACAAGCCACGATCAAAATAATTTCTCATCTTAATTGCACGTTTACTTCCGTCAGCAAACGTAAATTCGACCACCTTACATGCTTCCCCTGCATTAATATCATTGTAAATCAAATATGATGTGTAATTAAGTTTGAGCAAAGCCTGCGCTGAGCTCACCGGATTTTTCAGTTTTTCATAAAAATCCGGATTTTCCGTTTTTAGCTCATCTGCCAGAAGATCAAATACACGCAGCCATCCATCATCATACGAAATCCCGTTTCCGTCCTCGTCTGACACACCCATTGCGAGAAATTTTATTTCATCTTCCGCACGCTCATATTGTTCATAAACCGAGAGCTGAATGGCTTTATCATAATATTTCAGCTTTCCCCCCATGGCAGCCTCCGCCTCAGGGCACCTTACACTGATGCCACTTAAAATCGTATAAATGTCGTCTGTGTAGCCCTCCGGAAATCTTATATACCATATGATATCGCTTTGTGCAGCGCTGTAGATGACAACATATCCGAAATCCCCCCACATGTCTTTACTGTCCGTAAGAGAATATATGCTTTGCGCGACATTTCCATTGGACTCTGTATAGGAGCTTAGATATCCCGAACCGGAGCCAAGCCCTTCAATCCTCCATACAAACAGATTATAGCTTTCCTTGCGCGTTTCATAGCTCCTGCTATTTTCCGACTCATCGTAAGGAACAAGACTCACGCTCCTCGTCCCCTCCGCATCAGTTATTTTGAGCTCATTCCCGGAAAAGCTTCCCTCCCAGCCGTCCTGCGCCTGATACTCTATATGCCATCCCTCATAGTCGATGTAATCAATCATTTCCGTGCTGTCAAGTTCAAAATGGACTGCCTTTATAAATTCGTCCGCCTCCTCCCTGGTTCCGCCGGCAGGCAGCATCATTGTCCACACGGTGTCGCTTTCTGACGAGCCAAATACAATATAGTAGCCTGCACCCGGTTCCTCCTGCTCAAGCGGAGAAATCATCTCATAATATTTATATATGCTGACCCCAACCTCACCGTCAATGTACTCCTCGAGAGTTCCGGCAAGCGCCATTCCCCACTTTCCCGGACTGTCACTTTCCTTCAGCTCATCGTATGTTCCGAGAGCCTGCGGCAGCTTATACGCCTGAATATACGCGCTCCCTTCCTGTGTATCATTTTTTATATCTATGCTGTTATCATTGTTCACATAGCCGTAGCCCTCAAGCGCATCAATCCACACACGCCAGCCGTCAATCTCCAGCACCTCTGACGGCGAGCCCGTGTTCTTCTGCTCATTGCCAGTCTGCAAATTATCCGTCGTGTTTTCATTATCCTTCCCGTCACTCTTAGGATTTGTCATAAAGCAAACTGCCACCACGATACAGGTGACAATCGCAATGATCACCAGCCAGAACGCAGGCTTCCTGTAGTTGAGCACCTTTCTTATTCGCGTCTTTACCCCCGCCTCCCCAAAGGCAAGCGGACACGCGCTCACCATCTTTCTTTGCGAGCTGCAACTTAAAAGTGTCATCGCGTACTGCTTTTTGTAGTCGATGCTCTTATCCGATACAACCTTCTCGTCGCACGCAATCTCGATATCCCTGCACATAAGTATGTACGCCGCCCAGACAAGAGGATTGAACCAGTGGACAGCAACAAGAATGTAGCCAAACGGCTTCCAGATATTGTCGAGGCGCTTCAAATGAGCTCTCTCGTGTGCAATCACATAGCCTCTCTCCTCAGCCGACAGCGATGAAGGTATGTATATTTTCGGCAAAAATATTCCGAGAATAAAAGGAGTGTCAATGTCGTCGCAGATATAGATGTTATCCCCGCTGTCAAGGGACACCCTCGTTCTTCTGCGAAGGAGCACATAGGAAAATACCGCATAGGCGAGCAGGATAACAGCACCAAAAAGCCATATAGCAGCAGCAATTTTTTCACCATTCACTCGGCTCGCGCTGTCGTGTCCATCGACATTGCCTGCCAAATTACCCGACGTAGAATTGTCTGCTGTAGAATTATCCTGCATAGAATTGTCTGCCGGCTTTCCTGTCAGGTTATTCTTCCCATTTTCAGGCACATTAACGGCATCTATGACATTCGTTCCTGCATTGTTATCTGCAAAGTTCCCCGCATCTTCACTGTATAAAAAATCCCCGTCATTTGCGCTCGCATTATAAAGCTGCCCGTTCACGCTATCTGCTTCGTTGCCAGCGCTCACATTATCCGCTTCATTGCCGCCGCTTACCTGCCCTTCGTAAGTCAGGAAACTGCCCGGTGTCTCAGGAATAAGACTGAAACGGCTCTCAATAGCAAACGGACACACAAGCCTTATGGCTGCCAGCGCCCACAGAAAGCAGACCATCCTCCTCGGCGCCTTTCTCAAGAAAAATCTCAGCACGATAACCGCCGCAATAAGCCAGCTCGCTGAAATACTCATTTTTATTATTCCGTAAAAAATATTAATCATAAGAAGCCCCTCCCTCCATAAGCATGAGTTATTTTGACATAAATTTTTGTTATGCTTCTTTCACTTACTCTCCTCGATGATTTTCCTTAAACTGTCAATGTCCGCCTTAGACAGCTTCTTTTTTGACGCGAAAGCCGCGACAAACGACGGAAGCGAACCGCCATAATTCTCGTCGAGAAACTCCTCGCCCTTCTTCAACTGGAACTGCTCCTTGCTTATAAGCGAGCTGACCACGCCGTCGACATTCTGAAAAATCTGTCTCTCGCAGAGGCGTTTAAGCACCGTGTAGGTCGTCGACTTCTTCCACTTGAGTTCCCGCTCGCACAATTTCACGAGCTCGCCCGACGCAACGGGCTCATTTTCCCAGATGATGTCCGCAAACCTCATCTCAACCTCTCCCAATCTGTACTCTGCCATACTGCCACTCCTTTCTGTAATAAGTTTTTATTAAGTGTGAAACGCCACAAGCCGCATAAATACGGCAGCTTTGTTACTGAAATCAAAAATCTCCTCCCGGTTTGTGATATAGTGGC
>CAMEEX010000173.1 GCA_945915235.1 uncultured Clostridia bacterium
CCCTTCCCGACCGAAAAGCCCTCCTTTATGCACAGGCAGTATAAACTCGCAAGAGCAAGTGCTACTGCCGCCCATATCTTCCATCCGGAAGCCTTCTTCATAAAAATGCCAATGACCGGTACAAGCACTATATAAAACGCTGTGATAAAACCAGCTTTTCCCGCTGAGGTGTACTTAATTCCAATCTGCTGAAGGCTGCTCGACACAAAGAGAACTATTCCGCAGAGAAGCCCTCCGACAATCAGCTCTTTTATGTTTTCCCGGTTCGTGACCGATTTATCTTCCGATGCTGTCCCCGCTGTACTTTCAGTCTTTCTTCCCACTACTCTTTCAGATGAGCTTTCAAATGTACTTGTACTTCCTGCCGTTTTCTCAGCCTTATCCCGGAGCCTTTTTTGAAGCAGTATGCACGGAACGAGCGTCATTGCACCTATAAATGACCTTACTCCGTTAAAAGTAAACGGTCCGATATAGTCCATACCCACACTCTGCGCCACGAATGCGGTTCCCCAGATAAAAGCTGTCAGCGCAAGCAGTAATGCATTCTTTAGCTTCATCGTATATTCTCAATCTGCCAGTCGATAGGCTCAACACCATGCGCTTTCAAAAACTCATTCGCCTGACTGAAATGCTTGCAGCCGAAAAATCCCCTATAAGCCGACAGCGGACTCGGGTGCGGCGCCTTCAATATAAGATGCTTAGGATTTGTGAGCATCGGTATCTTACTCTGCGCCGGTCTGCCCCAGAGCATGTACACAATAGGTCTGTCCTGCGCGTTCACCGCCTCGATAACCGCGTCCGTGAACTGTTCCCAGCCATGTCCCTGATGCGAATTAGCCTGATGTGCGCGGACAGTCAGTACCGTATTTAGAAGCAGGACGCCCTGATCAGCCCATTTCTTGAGATAACCGTTATCCGGAACATAGCATCCAAGGTCATCGTGAAGCTCCTGATATATATTCTGCAAAGACGGCGGTATCTCCCTCTGCTGTGGAAGCACCGAGAAACTCAGACCATGCGCCTGCAGCTCGTTGTGATACGGATCCTGCCCCAATATAAGCACCTTCACATTCTTGAGTGGTGTGAAATTAAACGCATTAAAAATATCATCTGAAGGCGGGTATACCACGCCTTTTCTATACTCACTGTCTACAAATTTATATAGTTCTCTGTAATATGGCTTGGCAAATTCAGGCTTCAAAGCCTCAAGCCAATCATTGCTTATCTGTGACATTTTATTCTCCATTCCGCCGCAATGCGGTGACATCTATAATAATGTAAAAATATTTTGTGTGTTTCCCGTAAAGAATTTGAAACATTTCAAACAGCATTTTTGCTGATTTGGGCTTTTTTACACGCTTCTTACTGAAACCCCTCGCTGAGCGAGATACTTCTTGAGCTCTGATATCTCGAGTTCCTTATAATGAAAAAGTGATGCTGCAAGTGCCGCATCTGCCTTTCCCTGCGTGAGTGCATCATAAAAATGTTCCATATTTCCCGCTCCGCCCGAGGCAATGACCGGTATCGTGACATTCTCCGCTATCGTCCTTGTAAGCTCAATATCATATCCCTTCTTCACTCCGTCACAGTCCATGCTTGTGAGAAGAATTTCCCCGGCTCCGAGCTTGTTAGCCCTGACAGCCCACTCAAGTGCATCAATACCTGTGTCAACTCTTCCGCCCATCTTGTAGATGTTCCAGCCGCTTCCATCGGCACGTCTCTTGGCATCAATCGCCACCACAACACACTGACTTCCGAATTTATCTGCCGCATCACTTATGAGCCGCGGATTGTCTATGGCAGATGAATTAATTGAAATTTTGTCTGCACCCTCCCTGAGAAGATTTCTAAAATCGTCGACCGTTCTTATTCCACCACCAACCGTGAATGGTATAAAAACCTTCTCGGCAACCTTTCTTACAAGGTCAACTGTCGTCTCTCTTCTATCCGACGATGCCGTAATATCCAGAAATACAAGCTCGTCTGCACCTGCTTTGTCATAAAGGGCAGCCACCTCAACCGGGTCACCCGCATCGCGCAGATTGACAAAGTTCGTTCCCTTAACAACTCTTCCATTATTAACATCAAGACACGGTATTATTCTCTTGGTAAACATAAGCTGTCCTCTCTATTATCAATTAGAATACTATATTATAATGCGGCAAAATTCTTAAGAATCTGCAATCCCACACTTCCGCTCTTCTCCGGATGGAACTGGCATGCATACACATTATCCCTCTGAACCGAGGCATGTATTAATGTCCCACCATATTCGGTAGTCGCTGCAACCATACTCTCATCGTCGGCCTTGAGGTAATATGAATGTACAAAATATACATACGGCTCGTTTCCCAAGCCCTCAAAAAGTCTAGCATTTTCAGATATCTTGAGTGAATTCCACCCAATATGAGGTATCTTTATTCCCGGCGCATCAGGTATCCTTAATATCTCGCCGGGAAGAATGGACAATCCCTCAACACCGTCCGACTCATCGCTGCGCCTAAACAGTAGTTGAAGCCCAAGACATATTCCAAGAAACGGCTTCCCCAAATCAACCGCCTCATGTATGGTATCTACAAGTCCATACTCATGCAGTCTCTTCATCGCATCGCCAAACGCTCCTACCCCTGGAAGTATTACCTTGTCCGCAGCTAATATCTCCTCCCTGCTTCTCGTAACAACAGTTTCCTCGCCTATAGCCTCAAGTGCTTTCTCAACGCTCCTCAAATTTCCTGCATCATAATCGATAATAGCTATCACTCCGCTACACCTCCGATGTCACTTAAAATTTCTCTGTACTGCTGTTCACTCTCAATACTTCCATAGTACAGTGCATCCTCCTCGGATATTCCATAATTGGAGAGCTCTGACAGTATCTGCTCCCTGACTGCATCATACTGTTCCAGAACAGCATATTTCTCGGCATCTGAATAATATTCCTCGTAGTGCAGCAGCCCTTTAATAAGTGAGTCTATCGCCTCAATCTTCATCCCAATCTTGTTATAATTAACGTATGAGCAGTAATCCGCATAGACGCTCGCAACAGTTCTTATTGCATAATATGTATTCTTATCCGAGTTTCTCAGTTCCAAGCCTGATATGCTGTCAAATGCCTGATCATATTTTCCATTATTAAAATGTTCTTTTGCCTGACTAATACTGATACCATATGTGACAAATTTCGTCCCAAAGAAAACTAAAACCGTTATCAGCACAATCGTGACTGCCATGCCAATAAATGTTCCTTTTGTCACTTTGACAAGCTCCGAAGGACGAGGTGCCTTTTTTTCCTTCTTCACCTTTTCCTTCTTAGGCTTTTTCGGCTTAGGCTCCTTCTTTTTCTTCTCTTTCTTAGGCTTCTTTACTTCCTCCTCATCGCGTTCCGGTATACTGTCTATATCGTCCCCTGATGCCGGGGTATTGTCAACCTCACTGTAAAGTTCATTTATCAGATCTACATTATTCTGCACACCATCAACCTGCTGCGTTTCCTCAGTGCTCTCCGTGACATCAGCCTTGTTCTTCTTTGCTGCTTTTTCTGCCTTGAGCTGTTCCTTCTTTGCCTTCTTCTCGGCCTTTTTTCTGGCTTTCTCCTCCGACTTTGCTTCCTTAGCTGCTCTCGCAGCCTCTGCTTTTGCCTCCTTGGCAGCCCTAGCCGCTTCAGCTTTTGCCTCCTTGGCTGTCTTAGCAGCCTCAGTTTTTGCTTCCTTAGATGAGTCTGCTATCTCCGCATCCTCCGTCGTATCCATATTCCCGGACTTTGAGGATTCAGCTTCCGTAGTATCATTTTCGAAGGTACCCTCATTAGACCCTTCTCCAATAACAGGCTCATTCTCCGGCTCATCTGTGAGTGTCAGAATATCATCCATGCCATTATCAGCTTCAGATGTCTTATTCTGCTCCGCATCTGTCTGAGTTTCACCGCCATCATCACCATTAATCTGATTAAAAAGCTGCATAAGGCTGTCGTCAACTCCGCCATCCTCTTCGATATCTTCTCCCTGCTCCTCTTCCTGTGACTCATTCTCAGGCTGTGCATCGCTTCCGTCGTTCTCCTCGAGCGCAAAAATCTCATCATTGCTCTCTTCACTGTCAGCTGCGCCTGCATCACTGTCCATTTCCACCGGCTGCTCCGTTTTTACTGTATCATCCTTGTCGAAATCTATGTTATCGTTTTCGTCAGTATTACTTGTCCTCAAAGAATTTAAAAGGTCATCCAAATACTGCTCATCATTATTGTCCGCCACTTTTTTCACCTCTCCATGTATATTTCATGTCTTTTATTTCAAGCAACTCTACTATCTGTTTTATTATAGCATGTGATGTTTTTTTACACAAGAGAAACTAAAAAAGACCATCCGCGTGCTCCAACATTCAACTTGCAGATTTTTAAATCTGACTATTGAACACTGATGCACAGGGACAATCTTTTTATTTTATGATATATGATTTTCTTAATCCATATGGCAAAAATCTTGGAATAAAGTATTAAAAATCCATGTGTTATAGTGCTTATTTTAAAATAAGCTTATCTATAGCTTCGACAAGTGAACCAATCTCCGGCTTCGAAAGCTGCATATCTGCTCCGAGCTGTTCACCCTTGCGTCGCATCTCCTCGTTGATGAGGGAAGAGAATATTATAACCGGAATAGTCTGGAGTTCATTATCAGTCTTAACCAGTTTAGTGAGTCTATGTCCATCCATAATAGGCATCTCTATATCGGTAACAATACACTTAACATATTTTGTGACATCACCGTCGGCTTTCTTCTTAACACCCTGAAGATAGTTCCAAGCCTCCTGGCCATTCACACACTTGACCAAATTAGTATATCCTGCCTTTTCAAGTGAATCTGTAATGAGTTTCATGAGTAACATTGAATCCTCTGCCAAAACGATAGGTGAATTATTTCTCTCCCTCTCACCTAATCTGTTGATATCTGACACCTTAAGTCCGGTCTCAGGACTAATATCTGACACTATTCTCTCAAAGTCAAGAATAATAATAAGTCTGCCATCAACTTTGATAATACCTGTTGCAATTCCGGACTCTGCTGAATTGATAGTAGCATCAGGTGTAATAATATCCGCCCATGACACACGATGAATACCCACTATCTTATGTACATGAAAAGCAACATTAAGCTTATTGAAATTGGTGTTGATGAGCATATCATTCTTCGGATCATCTGAATCCGGAAGATGAAGCACATTGGCGAGCTTTACAACAGTAATCATGGTATCTCTCGGCATAAATATACCTTCAACTGACGGATGAGCATTCGGAACAGGTGTAACTTTCTGAAAATTAACAATCTCCTTGACCTTAGCTACATTAATTCCGTAGTGATTATTTCCAATCACAAACTCAAGCACTTCCAACTCATTGGTTCCATTCTCAAGCAATATATTTGTATCCATAAAACAACCTCCCAGTCATAAAATTCTTTTGTTAATCTATATCTGTACTATTTTCCTATATTGTAACACAATACTTAAAGAATTGATAGTTTAATTTGCAATAAAATGAAGCTTTATATATAAAAAATTCTTATTTACGCAGA
>CAMEEX010000174.1 GCA_945915235.1 uncultured Clostridia bacterium
TTTAAGATTTATGAACCAGTTTTTTAAAGATACTGTTTCATGAATAATTCAGGATAATTATATACCTCAAATAGAGGTTATATATGATAATGATTCAGCTGGACGAGATGCATATGAAAAAAATCGAAAGAAAAAATATCCGCATATAATTGTAAAACATCATATTTTACCAAATGTTTGGGGAGATGCGATTGTTAGTTCACAAAAAAATCCTATTAATAATGAGGTAGAAGATTTTGTGTATCCTGAAGTTATGTGTTATTTAGTAAATGAAATTTTGAAGAAAAAAGAAATGAATATGATAAAATCAGATGAACTGATATCCCAATTAAGTTCACCGGCATTTAAAGGAAGTGGATTTATGTCATTGTGTGAGTATCACAAAAATAATGCAAATCCTCAAAGGGGTGCAGATATATCATTTGTAAGTTCAGGTCAAGCCACGAATCAATTGAAAGAAAGTTTGGCAGGGGTATTTCAAATAGAGGGTAATAAGAGATTGCTGAATATAATAGAGAATGCAGATAAAAAATATCCTTCTGTTAAAGCTGAATTAATAAAAATATCGAATCTTGAAGAATAAGGACCTATTCTGTATTTATAGTAGATTCATAAAAGTATCCTGAATATGTTTACTTAGAGTGTGCATATTAGTAGATTAAAATATTGAATAAGAGATATAAGGATAAATTAATTCAATAGATAGTCTTAGAAATGTATTATAGAATTGAGATAAAATAAAAAATATTGCATATAAATATATTTTTATATTAAGGTTATGAGTAATTTGGGGATTGCGTGGTAAGTCCACGGCATATAACATATATGCAACACTACCATACAAAAATTCTCTATTTATGGGCTTTTCTTGTTATTAAAACATTCTCAAAGAGATAATCAACTTTCAAGATTATATCAAAAGATTTACAACCCCGGAAAATCAAGGTTTTCCGGGATTTTTTGTGCTATGAAAGAAAAAATAACTCTCTCCATCAGAAATTCAAGAAATTATGTTATCCTATAAGCCGGAGGTGGAATTATGCAGAGGATTCTAATTGTTGAAGATGATATGGACATTCAGGATATACTGAAAAACCATCTTGTTGATGCGGGATATGAAGTTGTTGTGGCGGCTGATGGCGTGGCAGGGATTGCAATGTTTGACGATACAATCGACCTTGTGGTGTTAGACATAATGCTCCCTAAAATTGACGGCTATGGTGTATGTGAGGTAATTCGCAGGAAATCGCAAGTCCCTATCATCATGCTTACCGCGCTTTCTGATGAAGAAAACCAGTTGCGGGGCTACGCCGGGCAGATTGATGATTATATTCCGAAACCTTTTTCTCCGAAAGTCTTATTGTGCAAGATTGCAGCTATTCTTCGCAGGGGAGTATATGGAAAAGAAAAAGACAGCTTCATAGACTATAAGGATTTGAAAATGGATATAGAGGGCTTTAGGCTGTACTGCAAGGGAAGAGAAATTGTCTTGACACAAAAGGAGTTTTCATTGCTCAGGATTATGCTTGAAAACCGGGGAAAGGTATTTACCCGGCAAATGCTGCTTGACCGATTGTGGTCGGAAGATTTGGAATAGATTTTGCGGAGCTTCTTCGTGTACAAATAGCCGATGTGACAGATTTGCTGACTGAGAAAGAAATCTCACTTGAAGTGGACATTCCTGACAAGATTTTGTGTGAAGCAGACCGGACGCAGATGGAACGGGCCATTCAAAATGTTTTGGTAAATGCAATTCGCTATTCACCAAACGGCGAAGCAATCTATATATCTTTGTTAAATGAGAAAGATACAGTTTACTGCGAAATTGAAAATACAGGTGTTCATATTCAGGAGGATATGATTTCACATTTGTTTGAGGCATTTTATAGGGCAGACACATCACGCAATCGTAACACAGGCGGAACCGGCTTAGGGCTTTATATCGTCCGCAAAATTATGGAACTGCACCATGCAGAATATGGTATTAAAAATTCAGGCAGAGGTGTGGTGTTCTGGTTTCAAATGCCACAAAAAAGAAGCATTGGCAGCTCCATCTAAACTCCATATTTTCTGCAAATTATATCCAAATAATTTTGTTATCTTATAGCTGTCCCAAAAGGACGGCTATAATTTTTTGAAAGAGAGGTAAAACAAAATGGTAAGAGCAAAGATGGGAGCTTTAGCTCTAACGGCACTTATGGGATTGGGAGCAGCAGGTTCAATGAAGGTATTTGCAGAAAATGATGTGCAGAATGTGTCAGCAATTAATTTTGCAAAGCAGGAGATGGTTGCAGCCACGACGGATAATTCAGACGGTGTCATGAGTTACAGGGACAAGGAGAGCGGAAAGAGTTTTGTCAGTGAGGATAATGGCGTGACCTGGGTGCCGGAAGAAGATTATGAAAACAGCCACCTAGTCATCAACTATGAGTGGTGGACGTATGACGAGTACAAAGCGTGGCGGGAACAGGAAAAGAAAAATCTTCAGGAGATGGCAGATGAGCATACGATGGCTGAAAACAGCGAAGGTTCTTTCGAGTGGACGCAGGAAATGACAGACAGGTGCCTTGCTGAATATGAGCAGACCTTGGAGGATATCAAAAATGGACTTCTCGTATCAAAATCTGTAAATGGAGATGATGAGTGCATGGCAACTTTCAATCTTGATTGGGATGGCAGTACTGCCGATTAACACTCCTAAAAGAAACGGTGGCTTTGAGCTTCAGAGCCGCCGCTTCTTTGTGCTTGTTGTGATTTCATTTTTTTAGCGTATAACATGGATACGGGAGGTGCTTCGCCACATTCAGTTGCGTGACCGCCCGGCACATATATTGTATAATCATTGTTGAAAGGAGGAACAGGAATGCTTGATTTAGTAAAAATCGGAAAGAAAATTCTGTTATGCCGGAGTGCCATGGGCATGACGCAGGAGATGCTCGCGCAGAGACTCTATGTGTCAAGGCAGGCAGTGTCGAGCTGGGAGATGGGAACAAGAGCGCCGTCGCTCGACAGTCTGGTGGAGCTGTCGGGGCTTCTTCAGATAGGCATTGATGAACTGTTGTGCATAAATGACACCGACAGCGGGGATATCGCCCCGGATAATATTTTTGCAGACAGGAGCAGGGAATATGTGCTCAAGCTTATGACGACAGGACAGTTTCCCATAGCTGTTGACCGGGTGTTTTATCAGCTATCGCCCGATGAGAGAATGAGGGTTTTGCAGAGCATGAAGAACAGGCAGTGTAAGGTTGGTCACGATTTGTTTGTCAAGCTGACTGTTGCGGAACAGCAGTTTGTTAGAAGAGGAGGATTTGATTATGAAGATTAATTTAAAGAAGATGATTCCGTTTTTGGACGATGAGGAGCTCATGGAGATATATGAAAAAATTGCAGAGAGCCCGGACGGAAAGTTTGAGGGGGTTACGGTACAGGATATAATGACGTATCTCGATGATGTGGACGAGCTGTTTTTCCGGGCTGTTGAAACAGGAAAAGATGTATCAGAATATCTGCCGTATGTGTCGGACGAGGGCTTTCACAAGCTGATTGAGGGATGCATAAATGATAAATATGACGTAAATCTTGACGACATATATCCATTTCTTCCGGAGGAGGAGCTGAAGCTGCTTTTGAAGAAGCTGTTAAACAAATAATTTTTTAAAACAATTTGTTTGCATATATTTCCGGCTTTGTATAAAATAGTGGTACGAAACAAAATACAGCCATAAGGAGGAACCTCATTATGATAAAATTCAAGGAGGGCTTTTATGCCGACGTGCGTACCGAGGATCGCAGCCATACCACGATTTCGTACAAAGCGGGCATTCTTGAGGAAATGAGAACGCGTGTGGAGTGCAGGGCGTTCTTGAGGGTGTATGACGGCAAAATGTGGTATTATGCATCGGTGACTGATTTGGATAATTTACAGAAAACGCTGGACGGTCTCTATGATGCCGCCACGCCGAATGCTCAGATTTTGGACGACCCGGTTGTACGCCTTTTTGAGCGCAACAGGGATACGCTGATGTGTTTTGCGGGCTGTTCCGTGAGGGATATTTCGGCGAAGGAAAAGCAGAATCTTTTGTTGTCGTATCTGCCATTGCTGTCCGAGGATAGCTGTGTTTCCATGCCGCAGGGTACATACCTTGACCGCAACAGTCTGTTCCATTTTCAGTCAAGCCTTGGCACGGATATCACATATGATTACCAGACCTGCGGATTATCCTTTTACTGCGACATGACGGAAGGGGAAAAGAAATTTTCCGGGCACTGGCAGAAGGGCTGTACACATTTTGACGAATTGAAGGGATTGGAAGATGAAATTCGCAGCGCAGTGGCAGAGCAGACAGCGTTCATGCGTAATTCCGTTCCTGTTGTTTCGGGCAGGTATCCTGTGGTTCTTTCTCCGGAGGCGGCAGGTGTGTTTGCACATGAGTCCTTCGGACATAAGTCTGAATCGGATTTCATGCTCTCCGATGAAACCATGCGCGATGAATGGCAGCTTGGAAAAAAAGTGGGTTCGCCTATTTTGTCCATTGCCGAGAGCGGTTTGGTTCCGGGCTGTGGTTATGTACCGTATGACGATGAGGGCACACGCGCCCGCAAGAATTATCTGATTAAGGACGGAGTATTGGCTGGAAGGCTGCACAGCGCCCAGACCGCAGCGGCACTTGACGAAGCTCTGACGGGCAATGCCCGCGCAATCGACTGTACCTTTGAGCCGATCGTGCGTATGACCACCACATATATTGAGGGCGGAGACCTGGATTTTGACCAGCTTATTGCGCCTATAAAGAAGGGATATTTTATCAAGACAATCAGTCACGGAAGCGGCATGAGCACCTTTACGATAGCACCTAGTCTTGCCTATGAGATAGTTGACGGCAGGCTTGGGCGTCCTGTACAGATAAGTGTGCTGACGGGGTCTGTTTTTGAAACACTTGGTCTGATTGACGGACTGACACGCGATGTGAAGCTGCTGTCATTTGTGACCGGCGGTTGTGGAAAGATGGAGCAGATGAATCTGCCTGTTGGATTTGGCGGTCCTTATGTCCGCGTTTCATCTATGAATGTACAGTGAGGTAATTAGCATGCAAAAAGAATTTATCGTAAAAACAAACAGCTCTGTCACACTTAATGTAACAGGCGGCAAAATCGACAGCTTCCGCGAAAAGGAGGAGACGACGGGCACAGTACGCGTGTATGAAAACGGCTGCATAGGCATTGCCGGGTGTCTTGGAACCCCGGACGAGCGGGTGCTGACGGAAAAGGCCACCGAGGCACTTGCACTTGGTATTCCGTATCCATGCAAGCTGGACGGTGCGATGGAACAGGAAAGCCTGCATGAGGAAGAAATTATTCCCGTGTCAGAGTTTATTCCTACAATGCAGAGTTTTCTGGATCGCCTTGGTGAGCTCTGCCCGAAGTTTGCTTTTTCAAATAAAATCAGCCTGACTTACCAAAAGACCGAGTATCGCAATTCGCTGGGACGGCATCTGACAAGCGCTGAACGCAAGGTGGATATCAGTTT
>CAMEEX010000175.1 GCA_945915235.1 uncultured Clostridia bacterium
ATTTATATGTATTACGAGGATAATGTCGTACTGTGTGTTTCTAATTCTTATGAGAAGAAATACTACATGAACCCGGATTTTGACGGGCTTCCGGATCATATCAAGAAGGAGCTCAAGATCATGTGCGTTCTCTTTACGGAGGACGTGGGTGGAATAATGATGCTTGAATATGACGAGAACGGGACGTTGCAGATTAAGACCGAGGCGGCGGAGGAGGACATTCTCTACGACGAGATAGGCGCCGCACTCAAGATTAAGCAGATAAGAAATGAGAAGGCAGACCTTTTGCAGGCGTTGGAGCTTTATTTTAAGGTGTTTTTCCTTGATGAGGACGTTTAGGAGGGGACATGTTATTAGCTATTGATATAGGCAATACCAACTTTACGGTGGGCGTGTTCAGGGAGAAGGAGCTTTTGGCGACGTTCAGAATAACCACGAAGCTTCAGAGAACGTCGGACGAGTACGGCATCGTGTTCATTGAGCTTATCAGGACGAGAGGACTCAGTCCTTCGGATATTGAGAACGTCATCATAAGCTCGGTCGTTCCGAATGTGATGCATTCGGTCGTGAATGCCATGATAAAATATTTTAACAGGCAGCCGATAATCGTCGGACCGGGAATAAAGACTGGAATACGCCTCTCCTGCGACAATCCGCGCGAGATAGGACCGGACAGAATAGTGGATGCTGTCGGAGCATATGAGCTGTACGGAGGACCTGTAATTGTCATGGATTTCGGGACGGCGACCACCTACGACCTCATACTTGCGGAGGGAGTGTTCACTGCCGGTATAACGTCGCCGGGACTTGCGACGAGCGCGCGCTCACTGTGGAGCGATGCAGCCAAGCTGCCGGAAATAGAGATTGCCAAGCCTAAGAGCATCCTTGCCAAGAATACGGTGACGAGCATGCAGGCGGGGCTTGTTTACGGATATATCGGGCAGACGGAGTATATAATAAAGAAGATAAAGGAAGAGTCCGGGATTGAGAATATCAAGACGGTCGCCACGGGCGGCTACGGCAGGTTGATAGCGGATAGCACGGACAGCATACAGATATATGACAGCGAGCTGACGTTAAAAGGGTTACAGCTCATTTATGCGAAGAACAGGTGATTAGAGGAAAGTATGAAGATAGGAAATGTAAACATCGAGAATAATCTTGTGCTTGCACCGATGGCGGGGGTTACTGACCTGCCATTTCGCATTTTATGCAAGGAGCAGGGCTGCGGGCTTCTTTACACGGAGATGGTGAGCGCGAAGGCTATTCTGTATAACAATAAGAATACGGAGGCACTTTTGCAGGTCGAGCAGGGGGAAAATCCTATTTCGCTGCAGCTTTTTGGCTCCGACCCGCAGATTATGGCGGACATGGCAAAGAGGCTTGAGGAAAGACCTTTTGACATATTCGACGTGAATATGGGCTGCCCGGTACCGAAGATTGTAAATAACGGTGAGGGCTCGGCGCTTATGAAAAATCCGCTTCTCGTGGGGCAGATTGTCGAGGCGATGGCTAAGGCCGTAAAGAAGCCTGTCACAGTAAAAATCCGTAAGGGCTTTAATGACGACATGGTAAATGCTCCGGAGATTGCACATATTATCGAGGAGTCGGGCGGCGCGGCTGTCGCCGTTCACGGGCGCACGAGAGAGCAGTTTTACTCGGGAAAAGCCGACTGGGACATTATCAGGCAGGTTGTGGAGCGCGTCAACATTCCGGTCATCGGAAACGGTGATGTGTGCAGCGCCGAGGACGTTATAGCCATGGAGGAGCAGACGGGCTGCGACGGTGTGATGATAGGGCGCGGCGCGAGAGGAAACCCATGGATTTTTTCAAGGATAAACGAGTACCGCCGCACGGGAGTGCTTCCGCCTAAGCCCGATGTTGAGGAGATTAAGCGTATGATAAAAAGACATGCACAGCTCCAGCTAAAGTACAAGGGCGAATATCTTGGCATACGCGAGATGAGAAAGCACGTTGCGTGGTACACGACGGGACTAAAGGATTCGGCGGCACTCAGAAACGAGATCAATCTCACTGAGAGCATGGAAGAGCTTTTTGCACTGCTCGATGAAAAATTAATTGGTTGACATTTTAATTTGATTATATTATAATACGGTGCGTTGAATGGGGGATTATACCCTAAAATAGCCGCGTTTAGCGGCATTTGTTATATAAAAATGGGAAGGTATAGGTGTTTTATTATGGCAAAGAAGATAGTCATGACCTACGAAGGAATGAAAAAGCTTCAGGACGAGTTACAGAGTTTAAAGGTAGATAGACGTAAAGATGTTGCGAAGAAGCTTCAGGAAGCAAGAGAGCAGGGTGACTTATCCGAGAATGCTGAGTACGATGCAGCGAAGGATGAGCAGCGCGATATCGAGGCAAGAATAGATGAGTTAGAGGCAATTCTTAAAAATGTAGAAGTTGTTGTAAGCGATGACGTTGATATAGATAAGATAAGCATCGGATGTACGGTTGAGATACTTGATGTTGAGTATGACGAGACATTGGAGTATAAGATTGTTGGTTCAACAGAGGCAAGCAGCCTCAGCGGTTACATTTCCAACGAGTCACCTCTTGGAAAGGCACTTATCGGCGCCAAGGTTGGTCAGACAATAACAGTTGCAGCTCCTTCAGGAGATGTAGATTACAAGATTTTGTCAATCAGAAGATCAGAGAGCAACTAAGGCATATTTTCTGCAAGGAGGATACAAGGTGGCAGAACAGAATAATACACAGGCTCAGGAGAAGGTCTCCAGCCAGAATATCAATGAGTTAATAAGAGTAAGAAGGGAGAAGCTCGCTGCATTGCAGGAGGCAGGCAAGGATCCTTTTACAATAACCAAGTATAACCAGACTCATCATACAGATGAGGCTAAGAGCCTTTACAATGAGCATGAAGCTAAGCTTCTTGCCGGCAGAGTGAGACCTTCGACAGAGGGACTTGACGAGCAGCAGGCAAAGGATGTTATCAACGAAGATTACAACGAGAGAAGAGCCATTATGGACGCGAGTCCTATTGAGGTATCCATCGCAGGACGTATGATGTTTAAGCGTGTTATGGGTAAGGCTTCCTTCTGTAACATCGCTGATTTAAAGGGAAATATTCAGGTATATGTCGCAAAGGACGCAGTCGGCGAGGAGTCATACGCTGACTTTAAGAAGTCCGATATCGGTGATATTTTCGGAATTAAGGGATATGTATTCAGGACAAAGACAGATGAGATTTCCATTCACGCAGAGGAAGTCACACTTCTCTCCAAGTCCTTACAGGTGCTCCCTGAGAAGTTCCACGGAATTACTGACACAGATACAAGATATCGTCAGAGATACGTTGACCTAATAATGAACCCGGACGTTAAGGACACATTTGTAAAGCGTTCTAAGGTAATCAGCATAATCCGACGTTACCTCGACGGACAGGGCTTCATGGAGGTTGAGACACCTATGCTCGTGTCAAATGCGGGCGGTGCGGCTGCAAGACCTTTTGAGACACATTTCAATGCGCTCGACGAGGATTTGAAGCTTCGTATTTCACTTGAGTTATATTTAAAGAGATTGATTGTTGGCGGAATGGAGCGCGTTTACGAGATTGGACGTGTATTCCGCAACGAGGGACTCGACACAAGACATAACCCTGAGTTCACACTCATGGAGTTATATCAGGCATACACAGACTATCACGGCATGATGGATCTGACAGAAAATCTCTACCGCTATGTGGCTAAGGAAGTTACAGGTTCAGAGCTTCTCACATACGGCGAGAATGTCATGGATTTATCCAAGCCTTTCGAGAGAATTACGATGGTTGACGCCGTTAAGAAGTACTCAGGTGTAGATTTCAACGAAATCCACACGCTTGAGGAGGCGAGAGCCGTTGCGAAGGAGAAGAATGTAGCATTCGAGGAGCGCCACAAGAAGGGCGATATTCTCAACCTCTTCTTCGAGGAGTTCGTTGAGGAGCACTTAATTCAGCCTACCTTCGTCATGGATCACCCGATCGAGATTTCTCCGCTCACCAAGAAGAAGCCGGAGAACCCGGAGTACGTTGAGCGTTTCGAGTTCTTCATGAACGGCTGGGAGATGGCAAACGCCTACTCAGAGCTCAACGATCCTATCGACCAGAGAGCACGTTTCGCCGCTCAGGAGGAGCTCTTCGCAGCGGGAGACGACGAGGCTAACCACACAGATGAGGACTTCTTAAATGCCCTCAGCATCGGCATGCCACCTACGGGAGGAATCGGATTCGGTATCGACCGAATGGTAATGATGATGACAAACAGCCCTGCGATAAGAGATGTTTTACTGTTCCCGACGATGAAATCATTGGATAAATAAGACTTGCGAAAAAGTCAGTAAAATCAATGGTTAGCGGAAATTGACAAAGGCAAATAATTACGCCGATACGCCAATTTTACGCCAAATCATACAGGGAACAATGCAAATATTTAATGCATTACAGAAGGCTTTGTTTGTGCAGAAGTAAGAATGATAATGAGATTACAAAAGGAATGGCGAGGTGCCATTCCTTTTGTTGCAAATATTTAAAACTTTTTATAGTCCTAATATATGCAATGGAATTTCGTTGTAAAAATAATAGCATCCCATTCGTTCTATGTACTCTAACGTGTCTCTGTATTTAGGATCCTTGAACCAGTCATTGAAAATGTAAATGAATTCAACATTGTAGCCTAAAGGTGCAAAGAGTTTTTCGTACTCCCATTTCTTAAAGTGGCAGCTGGGTAGTTTTTCATCCACGGAACCAGAGCAGTTTTGAAATTTCTTTTCTATAATGTATGCCGTTTTTGTTTCGGTATTTATAAATGCTTCGTCGGGATGCCATTCCTTAGAATTGAAATTTCGATAATCGATTCCCATTGGAACTAGAAAATTAGTATACAATTTTTTTTGTGGAACAGATAGTCCAACTTGAAAACCATACTTGAGTACATAATATCCTTGTATTGTATATCCAGAAGCTATTAGAGCATCATTTAAAGATGTAGTTTGTTCGAAGTGTAAGCCGTTTCTATTGGTTTGTGCACCGCCACCGTGTTTGTTTGGAATTCTAGCCATTTGTTTATACCTCCTTAAAAAATTCACTTATTTCAACACCAAGTACATTTGCAATCTGATTCAAAACAGATATGGACAAGCTCTTATTGCATCCGGAAGCTTCAATTTTCGATAAATAGCTGATGCTGATTTTGGTCTGTTCTGCAAGTTGAACTTGTGTTAAATTTGCCCGTTCTCTATATTGCTTTATATTTGCACCTATAGTATGATATAGGTCGGTATCATTGTTGAATCGCATAAAAAAACCTCTTTCACTATTTGTGAATATTATCGCATGAGAATTGTTTAATACAAATTCACTTATAGTGAAAGAATAATCATGTGGACTTTTTAGACGATATGAATTACAATAATATAATCTACGAAAAGAAGGAGGTATGTCTTATAAGTTTACAACCAAATAATTTCAAGCTTGAAC
>CAMEEX010000176.1 GCA_945915235.1 uncultured Clostridia bacterium
CTTATCTTACAGGACTCTTACAGCATCAGAGATTTTTATTTTTTCTTTCACATTAAGTATATGTATTCCTCCCGCATAATCTCCACTCTCCAGCTTGACATACACACTTGCACTGCATATTCCAGTGCTTACATCGGATACAGTAAGCCCACGCCTTATGCGCTCATTTTGAATTATTTTTCCAATATAATTTTCATAAGTGTCCTGCAACTTTATCACTCCCCAAAATGTATACACTGCTTACATTAAATCAAAATAGAAATAATACAGGCAGCAAAATCATCTTCATCGCCTACATCACGCTATATGACTATATTGTATAAGTAGTATAACATAATTGGATTTTAAATTCCACCGTAAAAAGCGTAAGACAATCTCAAGAAAATTTACTGTGACACAGCCTAATTTTTGTACCCGAAAATAAAGTACTCCTTCCCCCGCTCATCATAAAGATATCTGCATCTGTAATCCCCAGAATAAAAATATTTGTCATACATTCCGCTATAATATGAATACTCCGCCGTGCCGCGAGAAACATTATATGTCAGCACGCCTATATTCCAGTCCGGCTCTACAAGCGCTCCATCGGCAGGCATTGTCTCATTCTCAGCAGGCATATATTCATTGTTATTTTGTGCATAAATGTATGTCAGAATATACTCTCCCTCATCAGTAATACCGATGCTCTTAAATTCAGCCCCGCTCATTCCGTCAAAAATATACGACTCAAACCTTATCATATCTTCCGTCATAGACTCCGCATATTTTTCTGAAAAACCATCTGATATATACTCATCATATTTCGTTTCTTTTGAATATTTTTCCTTAAACTCCTTATCCATCTGTTCAAGCCTGTCCATTACAGTCTCACTATCTGTACCATCTGTTTTTTCATACGACGCTTTTGGCTGTGCTTCCGTAAAATTCACATCGGCAGTATTGTTGGCAGTCATATCATTTCCACCCAATTTTTCAGCATTATCTTTCCCCGACATTCTAACCGCAAAAATAATACCCGCCGCAACAACCAATGTAATAACTGCACCGCCTAATACTATTTTTTTCTTACTCATTGTCAGCTCTCCTCTCGTTAATATTCTGTCCATGCGCCTCGAATCCTTCTTAAATCTTTTCATTAAATAAGTGACAAAAAATCTTCGATTTGTTTCAAAATTAAATCAGGGTGCCAAAACATGCGATGCAGCTTTTATTGTGCATAAATATAACACGTTATACACTCAAAGATTAAATCAGCATATTTTGACACCCTAACCCAAATAATCAAAACTTTTTATATTTCAAGCAGAGCCTCTTTTACCCAGCCAAATCTCTCATGTGCAATATCAGCCGGAACCGTGCAGTCGGCGCCGACAATCAGCCCTGTTTTTCCTGCTTCCTCGATTATCCTTCTTGTCTCAGCCTTCACCTCTTCCTTGGTTCCGCTGTATAAAACACCCGACTTGGTGTTGTCAAAACCGCCCAGCACACAGCGTCCGCCAAAAAATTTCTTTCCCTCGCCGAGGCTCAGCTTCTCGACATAAACAGCCCAGTTCACCGCCTTTGATGGATAGTCCTTCCACACCTCAATGCGGTTCTTGTCCCCAGCCCAGCCGCAGCAATGAAGAATATTGTTGTCGCTAAGCTTGTTCGCATACTCGAGAATGTCAAGCTCCGCCGGCGTCACAATTCTTCTGTATTCCTCGGCAGTAAAACGGAACTCCTCTGCATTCTGAACGCAGTAATATATTCCATCGCAGCCTGCCTCCTCGATGAGTCCTTTGATAAGCGCCTTGATGTCCTCACCTATCACCTTAAATGCATGGCACACCGCAGCCTCGTCCTCCCTCAGATGCTTCATAAGAAGCTCCTCGCTTGTCCCGAAACGCATCAGGGACATCGGACAGAACACATTGTAAAATACACAGCACTCCCCCTTTACGCCATCGACAACACCCTTTGCTCTCATTATCTGATTTCTAATAAACGGGTGGTCCGCCCCCAGAGGCTTAAGATTAAACCAGTCATGTGCCTCCTTAATCTGTGAAATTCCCGGATTTGGATAATTGAAATATCCGTCACACATAACCTTTATCAAATCAAAATCTGCTTCCCTATACAGATTAATGTGGGCATCTATCGTCTCCTGCCCCAAATCCTCGTCCGGCGAAAAATGATACCAGAACGCTTCCGGTACATGGTCAACCTGCCTGTTGTTGAACGCATTTAAAACTCTTTCCCTCTTTGTCATGGTATTTGCTGTCTTGTTTTCCATTATTGCCACCCTTCCCTTTTCATTATTTGTTTTGCCGGCTATCTGCTGATTTACCGAGATTGTAGTTTGTTTTGTTCGGAGTATTTTCAGCTTTTGAAGTATCTCTATAATAGAATACAATTAAAAACTCAATATATTTTCTGCGGGTAAATTGTATGAATTATAGAAATATTTGCCAAATATATTCTAACATATGTAGTGGAAAATTTCTAACTATATATTATGGTTTTTATTTTGAGGGAATGTTAGGGGGAGCTTGTTTTTCTTTTCCTTGCACTTTATGCAACTTTTCTATGTGGCTTTGTTGACTTCTTGTGGGTTTTTGGGCTTATTTTTCTTCTCCTTGCACTTTTCGCGGCACTTTATTGGCTCTTCGCGGTTTTTTTAGCTTGTTTTTCCTCTCCTTGCACTTTTCGCGGCACTTTATTGCCTGTTCGCGGGTTTTTTAGTTTGTTTTTTCTCTCCTTGCACTTTTCGCGGCACTTTATTGGCTCTTGACGGGTTTTTTAGCTTGCTTTTTCTCTCCTTGCACTTTTCATGCCGCTCTTCACCCCACTTTCACGCGGCTCCCACCCAACAAAATTTGTCCTTAAGCGTTTTCCCCTATTGAAATCCCTTTATCTTCCTGCTATAATAGTGATAACACTTGGGGCGGCGGAAATTGGTTTCTGCTCCCTTGTGTTGACCCTTTGTAGACTAAGCGGGGTGGCATCATAGTATGATGCCACCCCGTTCACTTTTCTTTTACATCTTCCAAATTAAATTCTCATTTAATATACCCTTACGCCAGCACTCTGACCTTCACAACGCCCTCCATGTTCTTCATCTTCTCGATGACATCGGCAGAAGGGACGCTTGCCACGTCGAACATTGTGTAGGCGTAGTCGCCCTTGCTCTTGCTTATCATGTTATCGATGTTGATGCCCGCCTCGCCGACAATGGTCGTGAAGCTGCTTATCATCGCAGGAATATTTTTGTGGTTGATGAGTATTCTCGCCGTGCTCTTGCACACGCCCATGTCACATGCAGGATAGTTTACGGAATTCTTGATGTTTCCGTTCTCGACATAGTCCATGAGCTCGCGCACTGCCATGGCTGCACAGTTGTCCTCGGACTCCTCTGTCGATGCTCCAAGATGAGGGAATGCAACGACCTTAGGCTGCCCTGCAAGCTTGGCTGTAGGGAAGTCCGTCACATAGCGCGCAATCTTGCCAGATGCGATACCCGAGAGGATAGCATCATCGTTTACAAGAAGGTCGCGGGCGAAGTTTAAAATGACAACGCCGTCCTTCATCTTCTCGATTGTGAGGCTGTTTATCATGCCCTTTGTGTCGTCGAGAAGAGGAACATGGACTGTTATGTAATCGCACTGCTCGAAAATCTCATCTCTCGTCTTTACGAGCTTAACCTCACCTGAAAGGTTGAGTGCATGCTCCACGGAGAGGAATGGGTCGCAGCCGTACACCTCCATGCCAAGGCCGATTGCGGCATCAGCCACAAGAACACCGATAGCTCCAAGTCCGATTACACCGAGCTTCTTGCCCTTTATCTCATTTCCGGCAAAGGCCGACTTAGCCTTCTCCATGGTCTTTCCGATGTTCTCGTCAGTCTTGTTGTCCTCAACCCACTTCATGCCGCCGACAAGGTCTCTCGAGCCCAGCAGAAGTCCTGCAAGCACAAGCTCCTTAACGCCGTTAGCGTTAGCTCCCGGTGTGTTGAATACGACAATACCCTTTGCCGCACATTGGTCGAGCGGGATATTGTTGGTTCCCGCGCCGGCTCTTGCAATGGCAAGCAGGCTGTCAGGAAGCTCCATGTCATGCATTGCCGCACTTCTGACAAGCGCCGCATCAGCCTGTGCAAAATCCTCCACTATCTCATAATTATCGGAGAAAAGCTTCATTCCCGCCTTTGAAATCTTGTTAAGACAATTAACCTTGACCATTATGCATTCTCCTCCTCGAACTTTTTCATAAACTCGACGAGCTTCTCAACACCCTCTATAGGCATCGCGTTGTAGATGCTCGCTCTCATACCGCCGACAGTTCTGTGACCCTTTAAGTTTACAAAGCCCGCTGCCGCAGCCTCCTTGACGAACTTCGCGTCAAGCTCCTCGTTTCCCGTCACGAAAGGCACATTCATAAGTGAGCGGTCCTTCGGCACAACCGTTCCCTTAAAGAGCTTGCTCTGGTCGAGGAAATCATATAAAATCTTAGCCTTCTTCTCGTTGCGCTCCTTCATGGCAGTCAGACCGCCCTGCTTCTTTAACCACTTAAATACCTTGCCGCAGATGTAGATACCGTAAGCAGGCGGTGTGTTGTAGAGCGAGCCGTTGTCCGCATGAATTTTGTATCTGAGCATTGTCGGTGTGCCCGGGAGCACATCTTCCGTTATAAGGTCCTCCCTTATTATGACGATTACAACTCCGGCAGGTCCGATGTTCTTCTGTACGCCGCCGTAGATTACTCCGTATTTTGTGACATCTACAGGCTCCGATAAGAAGCATGAGGATACGTCAGCTACGAGCGTGTGTCCCTTCGTGTTAGGCAGCTCCTTGAACTTGGTTCCGTAGATTGTGTTGTTCTCGCAGATATATACATAGTCAGCGTCCTCAGGGATATCAAGGTCTGAGCAGTCAGGTATGTATGAGAAGGTCTTGTCAGCCGAGGAAGCAACCTCGACAGCCTCACCGTAGAGCTTTGCCTCCTGATAAGCCTTCTTAGCCCACTGTCCTGTCACAATGTAGGCAGCCTTCTTATTCTTCATAAGGTTCATAGGTATCATTGCGAACTGCTGTGATGCACCGCCCTGCAAAAACAGAACCTTGTAGTTGTCCGGAATATTCATAAGCTCCCTGATATCAGCTTCCGCTTCCTTAATTATAGTCTCATAAGCCTTAGATCGGTGACTCATCTCCATAACGGACATTCCAGTTCCCTTGTAGTCAAGCATCTCGTCAGCAGCTTCTCTCAAAACCTCTTCCGGTAATACGGCAGGTCCTGCAGAAAAATTATAAACTCTTCCCATATCATTGCCTCCTATAGTCACCTCATACGGCGCATGTATTTTTTTCATCTTTTAAATATCCCGATGCTATAGCATTCTTATGTGCAATCCTCAAATGCTATGACACTCAAATGTCACAACTTTTTCTGTCATGGCAGATTATTTCTGATAAAATATTCACAAGATGTTAAAGCAAATTCTAACTCAT
>CAMEEX010000177.1 GCA_945915235.1 uncultured Clostridia bacterium
GTTCCTTCGCTGAAGAATGAATTTCTTACCATCTGACCGCTTGGAAGGTAATAATATGTTCCGTCCCATGTTCCACCATTGGTTGTGACGTTATAATACTTGGAAGTGTCGGCATCCATGTCAATGATATTTAAAAATGGAATATCATACTCTTTTGCATATTCATAAATTTTCGAGCCTTCATATCCATATATAGTAAGATTATTATCCTCCATAAAAACATCTTCACCTATATATGATACATTCGATAAAATTTTTATCGTTCTTAGACCACTGCACCCCGCAAATGCCTCTTCATATATACTTGTTACACCTTGTGGCAATATAATATCACTTAATCCGCTACAATTATAAAAAGCATTGCTTGATATCTCTTTTATACTGTTAGGGATTTCTATCTCTGTAAGATTACTACAATTATAAAAAGCATATACAGGTATTGACGTTATGTTTTTTGATAAATAAACATTTATAAGACTCTCACAACCATAAAATATTCCTGTTCCGATTGATGTAACACTATCCGGTATTGTAATACTTTTTAAGCTTTTACATTCCCAAAACAATGAATCTCCCAAAGATTTTACACCACTAGGTATTGTTACTCTTTCCAAACTACTACATTTATAAAATACATTACTACCCATTTTTTGCACGCTGCTTGGTATGCTAATATCTGTTAAACTATAACAATTCACAAACAATTGATCTTTTAACCATATAACTCCATCAGGAATACTAATTTTTTGCAGACTTGTGCAGCCTTTAAACACTGCATTTCCTATGACAGTTATTCCTTTGGATATTTCTACTGTTTCAACATCGTTAAATTCAAAAGCATTATCCCCAATTTTAACAACCTTTTTTCCTAAAATTTCGTTTGGAACTATAATATTTTGACCATATCCTTTATATTTCGTAATTACTAATTCTCCATTTGCATCTTGTTCATAATCATAAAGTTTTTCCAATGGAGTCTCTACTTCAACAAATTTTAGATTATATTTTTTAGCATTTCTTTGAAGTGTCGATTCAGCATAACCATATATCACAAGATCTTCATTTTGTGGAAATACGTCAGCTCCAAGACTTGCATCTACACTCATAAATGTAACCGACTGTAATTTTGAACACCCATAAAACGCTCTCCAACCTACTTGCGATATACTGTCAGCAATAATTACATTAACTATATATTCATTATTGGTAAACGCGTTATATTGTATTGTTGATACTTTCTTGCCGTCAAGCATTGATGGTATATTAATAGTCTCATCACTTCCATCATAATCAACAATCGTAACGGTGTTATCACTATTTATAATGTATTTGAACTCTTCACATTCAAAAACATCATCCGCCGTTATACAAATTGGAAATAATATGACTCCAAGCATCAACACTGTAAATACTGCCATAAAAATTATTTTTTTCATATTGATTTTACCTACCCTCTTTAGACTTTTGTTAATCCAACCCGTTACTGTTCCTTATGCCCATCACCCTGCTATCATAGAAACCTCTCTCTTCCACTATCATATCACAATCTGTCAGATAATTTCTTGCATATAACAATCGAATACCTTTCTGTGTATATTGGACATCATATAATAAAATACCGTCACTAAACTGTGTGTAAAGTCTTTTATCCTTATCCTTCAGATTCCAATTCTCATCAAAATCTGCGTAATATGCAGATGCACCCTGATACGATGTGCCTCTATTATCTTTATCACAACTATAGTACAATCTATATCCTGCAGTAGTTTGTTCTATTGATGCCGGCTCATGATAACAGTTAGCCGAAATCAACTCTTTTTCTTCACCAAACTGCTTACCCGTATCATCTGTAGAAATTGTAACATATATTGCACTATCACCCTTATCGACATTCTCTTTCTCATACAAAACTACAAATCTGTCATTCCAAAATCTAACGTCTATATCCTCTATATTGTTATTTGCTGTAACAACATCTGTAACATACTGCCAATTTGATAAATCTGTAGATTGGTATAAGTGTACTGTATATATACCATTTTCACTATTTATATCTGCATTATTTACAGTGCCTTCTATTTCTGTTACTGTGATATAATATGTATCCTGCACCTTGATAATCGTAGGGTCTATCTGCAAATTATCTGTTTCCATAATTATCTCGTTGCTAAGCAGCTTAAAATCATCATCTAACTGTACAATACCAATCTGTTTATTACCATTTCCATATACAATAATACCTTCATCAGCAAGACCATCAATCCAATTCGTCATCACGTCCGGATATGACGCAACCATACTTCCATTTATGTCATATATTGTTAAAGAACCATTTAAACTTGTTATTATACTGTTATTGAAAAACTTAGCATCACCGTTATGCAGTTGTGGAATATTCATGGCAACTCTAAACAAAAGGTTTGCTCTTATATAGATGTATATTATAGTACACAAAATCAAAGTGTACACTATTAAATGTATTATCCTTGAACGCTTCATATATTATGTGACAAATCTAATTATTATCACAGGCTCCTTCCTATAATTTCAAGTCCTACATTAAAATCTGTTTTATAATATATCAATAATATCCCTCATGTTTATTTTTGTCAATATATTATTTTATAAAAATTTAATATTCGATATATTAGTAATTTTATGTTATTCATCTCAACCTACATTTTTATTTATGGCAAAATAAAACAACAGTGTTCGATTCCTATGTCCCATTTTTATTGTACCATAGAAAACTAACACTGTTGTCAATATTACTTACTCTTAAACATTGTGAAAACCATAACAGGTTTCCTGCCGCAAATCAAAAATATTATAACTTAACCATTATATATGTATATGACATTACTGTGCCATATGCCCATCACCCTGCATATACACAAAGTTTCCGTTCCAGTCATAGGTGTAAGTATCTACCATAAGACTGCAATCCCAGTTTGCATATCCATATCCGCCTGCCTTGCCCGAGAACCCAAGTCCCGCATCGAACTCATGTCCTGAGAACTGGAACCAGCCGTTTCTCTCAAGCACGCCGTATGGGTTTACATAGTAGAGCTTCGTTCCCGTCTTATCGTATGTGAGTGTGTCTACATACATATATCCATATACATTGAAGAAACACATGTCATCTACATCTGCTCCCGCAATGCTCTTAGAGATATGGGCAAAATCGCTGAACACCTCATGTCCATCGGCATCAAAGTATATTACATGCACTCCGTCCGGGTGATATGTAAGCCTGTCCTTCATAGGTGTTCCGTCTGCCTGAAGATAATAGGTATATGTTCCCTCGCTGAAGAATGAATTCCTTACCATCTGACCGCTTGGAAGGTAATAATGTGTTCCGTCCCATGAGCCGCCGTTGGTCGTGACGTTGTAGTACTTGGAGGTATCCGCATCCATGTCGATCTCCGGTTCACCTGGAGCCGGCTTGTCATCTTCACTGTCCAGCTCAACACCTGTTACCTTGAATCCCCATGCTGTTCCGGCATTGTCAGAATACAGCTTGAGTTTCACAGTATCGCCCGTTACGGTGACTTTCTGTCCCGCTAAAGCCTTTCCGGTATATTTTCCAATCTGAGTTCCTGATTTGTCGTAAATATAAAGATAATCAAACCCGTTCTCAAATTCTGTCCTGTCATCAAATGTAAGTATGAGCTGCGATGCACCGTTTACGGAATATATCCATGCGTCAGTGCAGTTTACATCGTAGTTGTGGCTGCTCTCTAATCCGCTCACGTCACTGCAATTATAAACCGTACCAGTTACTGTGACATTACAGGTCCTGGAGATATTGCTGCCATCCTGTGTTGTCACTGTTATAACCGCACTTCCCTTTCCTGCCGCCGTTACTTTTCCATTCTGGTCCACAGTGGCTACATTCGTATCCGAGCTGCTCCATACAACCTCCTTATTGGTTGCATTTGAAGGATATACCGACAATGTCAGCGTGCTGCTGTCCCCTGCATCCAGGCTCATGCTATATGTGTTAAGACTCAGCGATGTGACAGGCTGGTTTACCACAACCTCACAGCCGGCACTTACATTTCCGACGTATACCCTGATTGTTGCCGTTCCTACACCCACAGCCTTTACGTTTCCTTCCGAGTCGACTGTTGCTACATTTGTGTCAGAACTTTTCCAGATAATCTCATCCGTGAAATCTGCCGGTTCCACGCTTATTACAAGTTTAACCGATGTGTTCCGTCCCATTTCAAGTTTCTCATAATTCAGCTTTACACTCTTAGCTGAAATTGACTGATTGACGAACTTTGCGCCAACACTGTTTGCATAGCTCTCAGCATATGTACCGCTGATGCCATAAATTGTAAGTCTGTTAGGATAACTGAACGCATTGCTTCCTATCGTGCTCACATTTCTGTTAATCGTAACCTCTGTAAGCTTGGTACAATTACTGAATGCATTATTGTTAATCTTGGTAAGGCTGTATGGAAGCACCACCTTGTTGAGCGACTGGCACAAATCAAATGCATACGAACCTATCTCCGTAAGCCCTGCGCCGAAATTAACCGTTGCCAACGCGTCACTGCCTGAAAATGCATAGCTATCTATCCTTGTCACGCTGTCAGGTATGTTGACTGTTGTCAGGGCGTCACAGTTGTAGAATGCGTATGAACCTATCCGGGTTACGTTGTTCTTCATTGTCACACTCGCAAGGGAGGTACAATTCTCGAATGCATTGCTGTTAATAATCTTAACCGTCTCAGGCAATTCAATGCTGGCAAGCGCAGTACAATCTTCAAACATACTCTGTGGTATGTTGTCTATGGTGTTAGGTAATGTGGCTTTTGTCAGGCTGGTACAGCCATTAAATGCGTTATTTCCAATTGTTGCCACGTTATTAGGTATTGATATTTCTTTTAAATTTGTACATCCATAAAATGATACCCATTCTATTTCTGTCAAACCCTCTGGCAGATTTATTTTCTCAATAGATATACAGCCTCTAAATGCTGCTCCATCTATTTTCGCTAACGTAGATGGCAACACAACATTTCTTAAATTCTTACTGTATCCAAATGCCTCTTGTTCAACTACTGTCACTCCTTCTGGTATCTCTATGCTTTCCAATCCTGTACAGTTATAGAACAGATATTTTGCTACCCTCGTTGTTCCCTTCTCAAAGCTTACAGTCTTTAGGTTGTCACAATATGCAAATGCTCCTCCGGAACTCCAATCACTTCCTCCGGATTCAAGACTTTTTGGTATCTCTATACTCGTCAATCCTTTGCAATTTTGAAATGCTCCATATCCTATTTCTTTCAGGTTCCTTGACAGCTTTACACTACTAAGATTGGTACACTCACCAAATGCAGTAGAGCCTATTGCAGTCACATTATCAGGTATTGATATTTCTTTTAAATTTGTACATCCATAAAATGATAGCCATTCTATTTCTGTCAAACCCTCTGGCAGATTTATTTTCTCAATAGATATACAG
>CAMEEX010000178.1 GCA_945915235.1 uncultured Clostridia bacterium
ATTCCGAATATGAACATGACCGCCATATATATTCTGAGTGCCGTCTTGGTGAAGGCTATAAGCTGCGCGTCTGCGGTGAACATTCCGGCAAAAATCTGAGGGAACAGCATCACGAAGCCCCAGAGCACAATGGAGTAGCAGAGGCTTGACCTGAGCAGGAGAAAGAATGCTTTTTTGACTCGGTCGGCATTTTTGGCTCCGTAGTTGTAGCTCATAATAGGCTGTGCGCCCTGTCCGAGACCCTGAAGCGGTAGCATTGCAAACTGCATAACGCTTGTGAGTATGGTCATGGCCCCGACTGCGACATCGCCGCCGTATTTTAAGAGTGATGAGTTAAAGCACACGGAGATGATGCTCTCGCTCGCCTGCATGATAAAGAGTGAGAGACCAAGTGCGAGGCATGGCAGTATTACGTCAGCCCTGAGTGCAAAGTTCTGCTTCCTTATGCGGAGGTTTGTCTTTTTGCCGAACAAAAATGACAGAACCCACACGCAGGAGCACGCCTGGGATATGATTGTTGCGAGGGCTGCACCCGCAACGCCCATGTTGAGTACGAATATGAATATTGGGTCGAGCACTATGTTGACAACGGCTCCTATAAGCACCGACAACATTCCTTCCTTGGCGAAGCCCTGTGCGGTTATGAAAGTGTTCATCCCGAGCGTGAGTTGTACAAATATTGTTCCGAGGGCATAGATACGCATGTAGCTTACGGCATACTCTATAGTGTTCCCGCTTGCGCCGAAGGCGAGCAGCATCGGACGGTTAAAAAGATACATTACAAACGTGAGTATGACCGATATGATAAGCTGTGTTGTGAAGCAGTTTCCGAGAATTTTCTCCGCTTTTTCATGGTCTCCCTTCCCCATGAGAATGGACGCGCGCGGTGCACCGCCGTTTCCGACGAGTGCGGCGAAGGCGGATATTATCATAATGAGCGGCATGCACACGCCGACTCCCGTGAGAGCGAGTGAGCCGCTTCCGGGGATATGACCGATATAAATTCTGTCCACTATATTGTAGAGCATGTTAATCATCTGGGCGGCAACGGTCGGCACGGCAAGCTTTACAAGCAGCTTCCCTATGGGCTCGGTTGCCAGAAATTCTTTGTTGTTGTTCATGGTAGGTCCTTCTTCCTTTTTTTCTCGACATACAAAAAGCTGCGCTTTTTGTATTAAAATATCATCTTGTACTTATTTGAATGTGAGCATTATATCTATTCTATAATTTTCGTAAAAAAAAGGCAAGTCAATAAGCAGGGGAAAGTGTAAGGTTATAAAAATTTAAGATTTTTCAGACAGAATAATGCTTGTAAGTATTGTAGCGGGAGGTTGGATTTGTTAGAATGATTAGGGTGTCAAAACATGCTCGATAGCTTTAATTGTGTATAACGTGTTATATTTATGCATATGGCGACTTTTGTGGGAAGTTTAGTTGTTCTTAGGACTCTGTTTGCTGTCAAGCCACAGTCAGCATGGAGGCTGACTGAGTTGCAAACAGCCACGGAGGGCTGGTTTTGCAACGGTGGCGGGCATTTAAAAAATGTATATCGGAGTCCTTAGAACATCTTGCTTCGTACAACCGGAGTGATGTGCATAAATATAACACGTTATACACTCACAGATTAAATAGACATGTTTTGACACCCTAATCTTAGGATAAAAAAATCATGTGCGAAAGGGGAAGCGATATGAATACATATATTCCGGGTGCTGAGAAGGAGATCAGAATATTGGGGCGTGTCGGCAGACGACAGGAGCCTGCTTTTTTCTGGACGGGGAGCGGCATAGAGTTCACCGTGGACGGAAGCGAGCTGAGCATAGATTTTGTGACGGACTATGATATCTATGAGCAGTGGATAAGGATTGAGGTCGACGGCTTTACCATGATAAGGACTTCTCTTGCAAAGGGCAGGAGTACCATCACGGTGTACCGCAATATGAAGCCTGAGAACAGGAGAAAAATCCGCGTGTTAAAGGAAGTACAGCCGATGATGGCTGACAGGGCGGGACTGTTGTTTATCAACGCGGTGCATACCGACGGGCAGCTTATGCCGCTTGAAAAGAAGCCTTACAGGCTTGAATTTGTCGGGGACAGCATCACCTCCGGTGAGGGCATGGCAGGTGCGAGGGGAGTTGTCGAGTGGAATTCAGCAATGTTTTCAACCAATGGGCACTATGTCCTCAGGGTGGCTGATGAGCTCAATGCCGACTACAGGATAATATCCCAGAGCGGCTGGGGCGTGTGCTCAAGCTGGGACAATGACCCGAGAAGGGTGCTTCCGTTGTACTATGAGCAGGTATGCGGGCTGTTGTGTGGAAGGGCACAGCTTGATGCGGGTGCGGGCGACAGGAACGATTTTACGGCGTGGAAACCTGACGTGGTGCTGGTCAATTTAGGAACCAATGATGCCTATGCTTTTCAGAACAAGGAATGGGTGGACGAAAAGACAGGGGAAAAATTTCGTCAGAAGCTCAATGCGGACGGAAGCTTTGAGGCAAGGTCACTTGAAAGATTTGAGAAGGCAGTGTATAATTTTCTTGTTTTGCTGCGTCAAAATACTGCGGATGCACATATTGTATGGCTTTATGGCATGATTGGCAGGGCGATGGAGCCGTATATACTTGACGCTATGAATAAGTATAAGAAGGATTTTGGTGATAAGAACGTGTCGTACCTTCAGCTTCCTGATTTAAAGGACGAGTGGACGGGCGCAAACAATCACCCGGGCATACCTTCACATAGTGCGGCAGCGCAGACAATAACAGAGTACCTAAGAGAAAAATTAAAATAAAATGAGTGCCACCGTAACAGGCGGCGGAATATAGGTCACGGCAAAGCGGTGACGACCAGGAGGTTAAAGATGACTAATCAGGAAAATTTGCAGAACAGGACGAAGGGGACGATGCAGAAGCTGCTCGTGGGCTTTATCATAACGCTCGCGGTGGTTGTGCTCGCGGGCTTTGTGTACATTTATATCCGCTCGCCAAAGACATCCGAGCTGGCGGAGTCGAAGCTTTTTTCGGCTGACAAAGTGTATGAGGAGTCGGAGGCTGTTATCGGGCTGTTCGAGGAGGCTGATTTTGCAGGCATGAGAGAGCAGTACTGCAACGAGGAGATTGCACAGAAGATGACGGACGAGGCTATGGAGGCGGCATATGACAGCCTTGGAGGCGACTGGGGAAGCCGTGTGGAGATATCGAGCAAAGAGGGCTTTGAGGCAAAGCAGTCCGGCAAATACTATGCGATGACACAGTATAAGGTAAAGTATGAGAATACGGAGCTTACTTACACACTCATGTTTGACACGGACATGAAACTTGCGGGTTTCAGCGTTGAACCTAAGAAATGATGACAGCCATCTGATTGATATGAGGTACCTATGATTGAATATACGAAAAGTCTTTTGTTCAACAAGATAAATGAGCCTGAAATTGAAAAGATGTTAAAGTGTTCAATGGCATCGAAAAAGCAGATTAACGGCGGTGAGATGATATTTGGACAAGGCGAAAAACCTGTATTTGTATATCTTTTGATTGAGGGACAGGTGATTATCACGAAATATCTGCCTTCCGGGAGAAGGGACATACTTATGACCGTTGAGCCGGGCGAGGTTTTCGGTGAGATATTCTTTTTCGGCGATGAGGAGTACTACTGGTGTGATGCGGTTGCGACCAAGAAATCGAGTGTGCTTATGATGCCATATTCATTCATATATGGTTTTTGCTCAAACGTGTGTGAACACCATAAGCAGCTTGTGCATAATCTTCTTGATATACAGTCAAGATGCAATCTGCAGATGATGAAAAAGCTTCATATTGTTACGGGGACAACGCTGAAACAGAAGATTGGGCTCTGGCTGAACGACCATATAAATGAGAAAAATGAGGTCAAGCTCGACATGACGAGAGAGGAGCTGGCTGACTATCTAGGTGCGGCGCGTCCTTCACTTTCAAGAACGCTTACACAGATGCAGGATGAAGGAATTATTTCTATTCATAAGCGGGTTATAAAAATAGAGGATATGGACCTTTTTGAGGAGCTCTTTGACGAGTAAAATGCGGAGCGAAAATCATGTTTTGCGTTGGAATATTTTAATTTATAAAAAAAGAATAAATTTTGAAAAATGTTGCAAATGTGACATAATTACCCCTCGCATGGTGCTATATTGTGAGCATCAAAGGAAGGAGGTAATTGCAATGACAGCAAGTACAGCACAGGTTGATAATCTTATTTCATTATTGGATGGATATGCAGAGAAAGGTGGACATCATCTTAATGTCAATGTATTGAACAGGGAAACTCTTGTAGACGCGCAGAAGCACCCTGAGAAATACCCGCAGCTTACCATCCGAGTATCCGGCTACGCAGTAAACTTTATCAAGCTCACCAAGGAGCAGCAGGACGAGGTCATAAGCAGAACTTTCCATCAGGCGATGTAATGAGATTGATGAAAATGTATATCTGATGGAAAGTTCTACTTTCACATCAGGCGATGTAATTACATATTGCAAAAAATCTATGAATGGAAGTTCTGTTTTCACATCGGAGATGCATAGATAGTTTGAAGTCCCATGTGACACATTAGGTTGGTGTCACATGGGGCTTTTTCGATGTGATAAATCCGCTTGATTATAAGGTATAAGGAATACTATGCCGGTGTTGATGGTTTATCGAGCAGTGAATAAATCTTTTCTGCATCGTAGTCACAAGTCATGGATGTTATTGTGTCATAGATTGGCTGAATGGTGTCTATTGACTCCTCAAGCATGTCGGCAATCTGCTCGGCAGTGTAGCCTTTCTTGAATTTCTTTATTGTCAGGTCTATTAGCTTTAAGGTCGTGCCTTCTCTTTTGCCTTCCCGTATTCCCGATAATCTGTGGTCCTCCCATGCATTTCCCATATTGATTTCCTCCTCGTCATTATTTATAGAGAACTTAAACTTTGTGAATGTATTGATTGCCATGACCGCATCAGCTTCGATGTGGTTGAACTTAGAATTTCCCTCTAAAAGCTTATTCATTGCCTTTTCATCGGACGCATACTTGATAACCTCCAGTACCATGCCGAGTGAAGTCCGAAACTTGTCAAAATCAGTGATTTCATATGGAGCTATAAGGTTGAGCTTATAGTCCGCAATGTATTTACGCAGCGGCAGGGTATCGGGGTGAAACATCTCGTGCAGACTTCGCGGACCGTCCCATTCATCATCGCCCTAGTACACGGTGAGGGTAATGACGGGAGTGAGAATGTCACCTTTCTTAAAGCCGGAGAGAAATTCAGCGCTGCCATTGTACTCCTTGTTGACGCGGTGCAGCCGGTCGGCTTCGGAAGCCTGACGACTATAGTTGATGGCATCGTATAGCATGTTCCGCACAGGCATGGCGTACTGTATCTCGGATTGAGTTGCAATTGCTATTATACCATCTACACATTTGTCTGGG
>CAMEEX010000179.1 GCA_945915235.1 uncultured Clostridia bacterium
CGTTGTGGAATGTACTACATCAACGAGAGATGGTTAGGCGGTATGCTTACCAACTTCAAGACAATCCAGAGCAGAATTGCACGTCTTGTTGAGATTGAGACAATGGAGCAGGACGGAACATTCGATGTTCTTCCTAAGAAGGAAGTAGCTCAGTTAAAGAAGGAGATGGACAAGCTTCAGAAGAACCTTGGCGGTATCAAGAACATGAAGAAGCTTCCTGACGCTATCTTCGTAGTTGATCCTAAGAAGGAGAGAATTTGTATCCAGGAGGCTCATATCCTTGGAATTCCTCTTTTCGGTATTGTTGATACTAACTGTGATCCTGAGGAGTTAGATTACGTTATCCCAGGTAACGACGATGCTATCAGAGCTGTTAAGCTTATCGTTGCTAAGATGGCAGACGCTGTTATCGAGGCTAATCAGGGTGAGGCAACAGATGTTGAGTACTCTGAGGATGCTGAGGCTGTAGAAGAGGCAGCAACAGAGGAATAATTTCCGAATAACATAAGGGGCAATGATTTTGCCCCTTTACTAATTTAAGAAACCAATTAAATTAAATATATTTGGAGGAAAATAAAATGGCAGACATTACCGCAGGAATGGTAAAAGAGTTAAGAGAGATGACAGGTGCCGGAATGATGGATTGCAAGAAGGCTCTTGCAGCTACAGAAGGCGATATGGATAAGGCAGTAGAGTTCTTAAGAGAGAAGGGTCTTGCAGCAGCTACTAAGAAGGCTGGAAGAATTGCAGCAGAGGGTGTTGTTAAGACATTACTTTCCGATGACCACAACGCAGTAGTAGTTGAGGTTAACTCTGAGACAGATTTCGTAGCAAAGAACGCTGAGTTCAACGAGTTCGTTGACGCTGTAGCAGCTCAGGCTATGAATTCTAACGCTGCTGATATGGATGCTTTCATGCAGGAGACATGGGCAGCGGACCCATCACTCACAGTTGAGCAGGCTCTTTCAAGCAAGGTTGCCCGTATCGGTGAGAAGTTAAGCATCAGAAGATTTGAGAAGGTTACAGGTGCAGATCTCGTTGTTTCTTACATTCATGGCGAGGGTAAGATCGGTGTTCTTGTAGAGGCAGCTACAGATGTTGTTAACGATGACATCAAGGAAGCACTCAAGAACGTAGCAATGCAGATTGCAGCTCTTCACCCACAGTATGTATGCGCTGATGAGGTTCCACAGGAGTTCAAGGATCACGAGATAGAGATCATCAAGGCTCAGATCGCTAACGATCCTAAGGCAGCAGGCAAGCCTGAGAAGGTTATCGAGGGCATGATCAACGGTAAGCTCAACAAGGAGCTCAAGGAAATCTGCTTAAACGATCAGGTATATGTTAAGGCTGAGGACGGCAAGCAGTCCGTATCCACTTATCTTGCACAGGTTGGCAAGGCTAACAACGCTAAGCTTTCCGTTAAGAAGTTCGTTCGTTTTGAGAGAGGCGAGGGAATGGAGAAGAAGCAGGAGAACTTCGCAGAAGAGGTTGCTAAGCAGATGAATATGTAATTTAAGATTACATTGTAGATTTTAAGAGTTCACAAACCTAGGTAATATGGGGGTGTGAACTCTTTTTGTATAATTTTTAGCTGCTTTTTTATATGGGTAACAAAAGTATCGCACCCGCTAAACTGCAGGTGCGATACTTTTGTTAATATTACGAGTCCTACGCAGCTCCAGGACGGAACAACATATGACTCTGATAATATTATACACAATGTATCTTAACATGAGCCGGGCTGAGGTGATAAGCATTTTGCAGGCAGACGGAGCAGATGTGGACGAGGGTGAGATAGGTGCTTATCAAAAATATGTTACAGGAACATGGAGCAATGCGCTGGCGGTGGCATATTTTACAGATGATCTGCTCACGGAAATTACACTTGATGTTATGTACTCGCAGGAGCCGATAGAACTTAAGGATTATATGGCGGAGGACATATCGGAGCGGACACGGTTTTTTATAGATTATAACATACCATATATTACGGACGGTTATTGGTGGGGCAACGAAGCCGTGAGCGACACAGTTTATATGTCGTATTCAGATGACACGAAGTATATTACTGCAGCCCTGAGCGGTGATGTATACGATGCAGACGGCAATCTGTTAGATGTTTCGCTGGCAGGAATAAAGATTGGCATGACAAAAGAGCAGGCTATGGAAATCAATGATTTTCTCCCTATGGAGGACAACAATGGAACGCTGTTCTGGCACGATATTCATTATACATATATGGTCACTGTATCTTTAGACGGTAATGACAGGGTGTCAACTATTCAGGTACAGTATAGATAGACAATTTAGGGATATCACAGATTACCTTTAAAGCATATTCTACCGAAAAATGAACAGCTCTCTTGTATTGTGATATCCCTGTTAATTATCTGTCAAAATTGAAAATCTGTGATGGTTCAATTTCAAGGACATTACATATCTCAAACAGGACGGGCAGTGAAAAGACCTTGTCTACATTCGGGGCTTCAATGGCGCTTAAAAATGAACGGCTGATACCGACCTTTTCGGCAAGAGCTTCCTGCGTCAGCCCGTTCTTTTTTCTGTAATATGATATATTTAAACCTATGTTGCTGTAATAGTGATGATAGTTTTCACCAGAATTAGGTTTTTTCTTCAAAATAATCACCTCGTTGATATTTTAGACAATAATATTGTAAAAATAAATTATCTGTTAGAGAATGATTGCTTTTTAACAAAAAGCAATGTATACTATAATAAGTAAGGTTGCCGGAAATAAAAAATTTACAATGACAGAATATGTCATTCTTAAATGGTATATTTAACTAAAGTTTAAAGATAAATCGCGGAGGCGGATATGGACAACGGAAAGATAGAAAGAGTTCTTGGGATATACTCAAGACTGATGGACGGTATGCTGATAGACAAGGCGCAGGAAGCTGTAAATTATGGTGTCAATGAGAGAACCATACAGCGCGATATAGACGATATCAGAAGTTATATGGAAAATGATGTGGAGAATACGGGTGTTATTAATTCGGTAATCTACAGCAAGGCTGAGAAAGGTTATCGTCTTGAGCAGGTATATAAGCTCAAGCTTACAAACGGTGAGATACTTGCTATCTGTAAAATTCTTTTAGACAGCAGAGCATTCAGAAAAGATGAGATGGTCAATCTTCTCGACAAACTGATTTCCTGCTGCGTTCCCAGAACCAATCAAAAACTCGTCGGAGAGCTTATCAGCAACGAAGAATTCCATTATGTTGAACCACGCCACAGAAAACAGTTTATTGATGATCTGTGGACCATAGGGCAGGCGGTAAGAAACTGCCGTTA
Source organism: uncultured Clostridia bacterium (assembly GCA_945915235.1). GTDB lineage: Bacteria > Bacillota > Clostridia > Lachnospirales > Lachnospiraceae > CAG-882. Next base: position 3,319 of record CAMEEX010000179.1, read on the forward strand.
TATAGAGATGAATTATGAGCGCACGCGCGATAAGAAGATTGTCACACGAAAAATAAAGCCTGTAGCGATAATGTTTTCAGAGTATTATTTTTACCTGACAGCATTCATAGATGACAACGAAGTGCGCGGGCATTTTGACGTGCTGAATGACTCGTTTCCGACCATATATCGTATAGACAGAATAAAAGGGCTGCGTGTCTTAGACGAAGGCTTCCATATTCCGTATAGCAGCCGCTTTGAGGAGGGCGAGTTTAGAAAGCGTATTCAGTTCATGTACTGAGGGCAGCTTAAAAAAGTCAAGTTTGAGTATTACGGCATTGATGTCGATGCAATCTTGGACAGACTGCCGACGGCAAAGATTATCAAGGAGGAGGACGGTGTTTACACGATAACTGCCGAGGTGTTCGGCAAGGGGATTGACATGTGGTTCAGGAGTCAGGGAGATAATGTGAAGGTTATAGAGTAGAGCTTGCAAAAGATACTGTTTAACTTAGATAGGAGACGATTGGTTATGGACGAAAAAAGGGAAAGAGACATATTGCTTGATGTTTCTATGATGCAGAACCGTGTCAACCAGACTGAAAACCCTGAGCTTGGAATAACACAGGAATATAACTGGAAAAAAAGAGACAAGTTGTGGGATTCGACTAAGGGGAAAAATGAATATAAAGACAAGGTATTTGACGGGAAGAAAACATACGAAGATAAAATAAGCGGAAAGACTTTACATAGGAGTGAAAATGCCGCAAAGAAAAAGTACCACATGAAAAATAAGGATGGAGAAAATGTCTCAAAAGAGTGGGCTAAACATTCAGCGGAGACAGACCATATAAATGCTATAAAAGATGTATATGATGTGGCAAAACACAATCCGTTTTTGAGTGATTCGGATTTTAAAGAGATAATAAATTCCGAGGAAAATTATCGCATTTTATCCAAGTCATTTAACACATCTAAAAAAGATAAAAATGATTGGCAGATAATATTGGATAAAAATAATGGATTGTCTACCGAGGCGAGAGTGGAGCTTGCAAAACAAAAAGTAAAAGCGGATGTCGTTTTACAGGGAAAATTCGCCGCAAGAACAGCCCAAAATGTTGGTGCGGAGTTTGCAACAGGAGCCAAAGATGCTCTGGTGAGTTCCGCAATTCCTCTTGTGGTGGAGTCGGTAAGCAAGTTGGTTGAGGTTGCAAAGGGTGAGAAGACTATAGATGAAGCAGCACAGGACGTGGGAAAAGTTGCCGTAGATGTTGCAGTCGTAGGCGGAGCTGACAGAGTTATTTTCCAGACACTTAACTATACAATGCTTACCAGCCAAAATGAGGTTTTACAAAATATAAGCAAAAGCGGCGAGCTTGGACAGATAATAGCTGTTGCCGCCATTGTAAAGGACTCAGCCGTAAAATATATAAATGGTGAGATTGATGGAAAAGAATTTGTGAGTGAGGTTGGAGAAAAGGGAGTAACCATGGTAGCCGGCATGATTGGCGGACAGGTGGGAAAAGAAATAGGAGTCTTGATAGGAGGAGGCTTGGCGGGTATCGCGGCAGGAACGGTAGGGGCTGTTGCAGGAAGCCATGCAGGTGCGGTTATAGGACAAATATTGGGAACGATGATTACTACTGTCGCGTGCAGTGCGATTATTTCGGTATACAATGTTTCTAAGAGCCTTGATGAGTACAAATTAAAAGAGCGTCAGGTTAAAAGGCTGGAAGCAGATGCCCTAAAAGAAATGGCGGCACAGAGGGAGAAATTCTGTGAAATAGTTTCCCGGGAAAATCACGAGCAGAAGAAAGAAATTCAGGAAGGTTTTGATATGATTATGTCCAACGCATGTAAGGAAGCCTATTGTTTAGACGGTGTAACGGAAGGCTTGGACAAAATATTAGCTGTTTTTGGAAAGAGTGTTAAAATTAAAACGATGGAACAGTATGAGGCACAGTTAAATACAACATTAAAATTAAGCTTTTAAGCCGGAAGGAGGTGATTACATGTTGGTGGAAGCATTGGCGGTGGGCGTTCATGCACATACTATTTATAACGTGGACAAGTCCCTGAAAATAGATGAGAAAGCCATAAATAAATATTCAAA
>CAMEEX010000180.1 GCA_945915235.1 uncultured Clostridia bacterium
TACTATCAATGATGAGGCGAATAAAAAACTTTATTTGACCCCAACATCATCATGTAATTATGACATATTATTTTTTGTGATACTGAGGAGTAGTGAATAGTAATAAAAAAATTATAAATTAATGTTTCACGTGAAACATTAGTTTAAATGGTTATATTCAGATAATGCGAAAATTCAATTTTACATAAGTTAATAGTTACAAAAATATTAAATTTAAAATGTTTCACGTGAAACAGTGGTAATTGTAAATTAAAACTGTTATAATGGATATCGTGAGCCTGACAGATGCTCATAAAACAAATGTATTATAAAGGTAGGAAACATGAATGGGAAGAATTATTGCTGTAGCTAATCAGAAGGGCGGTGTAGGTAAGACTACGACAACCATTAACTTATCTTCCTGCCTGGCGGAGCTCGGACAAAAAGTGCTTGTTGTTGACACAGACCCACAGGGAAACACAACAAGCGGTCTTGGTATAGACAAGGAGGCAGCAGAGCTGACAGTTTATCAGTTGATGATTGGTGACTGTGATATAAAAGAATGTATTGTACATACCGAGTTTGAACGGCTTGATGTGATTCCCTCAAATGTGAATCTCGCCGGAGCAGAGATAGATTTGATTGGCATAGAGGACAGAGAATATATATTGAAGAAAGCGCTGACAAAAGTCAGAGATGAGTATGATTTTATTATTTTGGATTGTCCGCCATCGCTAAGTATGCTGACGGTTAATGCAATGGTTGCAGCCGATACGGTGCTTGTACCTATTCAATGTGAATATTATGCACTTGAGGGACTTTCACAGCTTATGCATACCATAAGTCTTGTACAGAAAAGACTTAACCCACAGCTTGAGATGGAGGGCGTGGTATTTACAATGTATGATGCAAGAACCAATTTGTCACTCCAGGTTGTGGAAAATGTAAAGGAAAATCTCAAACAGACAGTTTACAAGACTATTATTCCTAGAAATGTAAGACTTGCTGAGGCACCGAGCCATGGACTTCCTATTAATTATTATGATTCGAAGTCCGCAGGAGCTGAGAGCTACAGACTTCTCGCACAGGAAGTTATACATCGCGGGGAAGAGGATTGGGAATAGGATAAAAAAATCTAAGTCAGCAAAAGACACTGCCTTAGATGCATTACGTTTTTTATTAATATTGTGTGCAGGCATTACAAAGAAGTTTTGGATAAAGGGTCTGCAGAATGGAGATTAATATGGCAGCAAAGAGAGGACTCGGGAAGGGACTTAATTCCCTGATACCGGAGGACAGCAAGGCCGTTGCAGAGGCAAAGCCAAAAGTTGTCGAAAAAATTGTTGAAAAAGAGGTTATTGTGAAAGAACCTACTGAGATAAAGGTAAATATCAATTCAGTGGAGCCTAATCGTGACCAACCGAGAAAGGTGTTCGAGGAGGACTCGCTTGAGGAACTTGCCGAGTCGATAAAGGAGTACGGAGTATTACAGCCGCTTCTTGTACAGAAGAGAGATGGTTACTATGAGATAATAGCCGGAGAGAGAAGATGGAGAGCAGCAAAGAAGGCTGGAATTAAGGAAATTCCTGTTGTGATAAGAGATTATTCCGACCAGGAGATAGTAGAGATTGCACTTATAGAGAATATTCAGAGGGAGGACTTAAATCCTATTGAGGAGGCTCAGGCATATCAGAGACTTGTGAAAGAGTATAATCTCAAGCAGGACGAGGTGGCAGAGCGTGTATTCAAGAGCAGAGCGGCGGTTACCAATTCCATGAGATTGTTGAAGCTCGATGAGAGAGTACAGCAGATGCTCATTGACGATATGATTTCAGCCGGTCATGCAAGGGCACTTCTTGCGATAGAGAACGGGGACAAGCAGTACAATGTTGCCATGAGAATATTTGATGAGAAGCTGAGTGTGCGTGAGATTGAAAAGCTTATCAAAGATATTGCAAGCAGCAAAGACGAAAAGAAGGAAAAGTCCGTACCTGCAAATGATTTTGTCTACAGACAATATGAAGAAAAGCTTAAAACCGTATTTGGAAGCAAGGTTGTAATTAAAAATAAGGAAAATAACAAGGGTAAGATAGAGATTGACTATGGCTCAAGAGAAGAATTCGAGAGGATTATGGAGTTGATTGAGAAAAAATAATATATTTTGCCAATGAATGAGAGAAAATGGAGAGAAGCTACATGAAAGAAGTATTTGGTTTAGACATGCTTATGCTGTGTCTGTGTATCGCAGTGGGTATATTTGCGGTAATAAGTATAGTAAGCTTAGTATTACTTATCATTACCATGGTAAGACTTAAAAAGATGAGACGCAATTATCGCCTGTTCATGAATGGCAAGACGGCTGAAAATCTGGAAGATGCGATGCTTGACCATTTTGCTAAGATTAAGGATCTGGTTGAGCTGACAGATGAGCACACGAAGCAGATAGAGGCAATCAACGAGGAGTTGAAAACAGTTTATGCTAAGCTCGGTGTGGTTAAGTATGATGCGTTCAACGAGATGGGTGGAAAGCTGAGTTTTGCACTTGCAATGCTTGACAACAGCAACAACGGCTATATTATCAATGCAATGCACAGCAGGGAAGGCTGCTATACATACATCAAGGAGATTATAAAGGGTGAGTCCTTTATTGCTCTGGGAGATGAGGAAAAGAAGGCGCTCAGTCAGGCTATGGGAACTGACATAGAAGTATAAAACGCATGGAGAATTACACCTAAAACCTATTGAAATATAGGAAAATGTGGTGTATCATAAACAACAGTGGTGTCACTAAAATAAGTAAATCAGTGAAAAAACATTGTAATAATAATTGAAGAAAAAGAGCACAAGCGTGCAGAAAAGAGGAAAAGAATATGTTAGATATGAAATTTGTCAGAGAAAATCCTGAGCTTGTAAAGGAGAATATCAGAAAGAAATTTCAGGATTCCAAGCTTCCTTTGGTAGATGAGGTTATAGCGCTCGATGAGCAGAACAGAGCTGCAAAGGCTGAGGCTGACGGTCTCCGCGCCGACAGAAATAAGCTTTCCAAGCAGATTGGTGCTCTTATGGGACAGGGCAAGAAGGAGGAGGCTGAGGCAGTAAAGAAGCAGGTCGCTGACAATGCCGCAAGACTTGCAGAGCTTGAGCAGAAGGAGGCTGAGCTCGATGAGAAGGTTAAGAAGATTATGATGGTTATTCCTAACATAATCGATCCTAGTGTACCTATCGGTAAGGACGACAGTGAGAATGTTGAGATAAGACGTTACGGTGAGCCGGTTGTTCCTGATTTTGAAGTTCCATACCATACAGATATTATGGAATCATTTGATGGTATTGATTTAGACAGCGCAAGAAAGGTTGCAGGAAACGGATTTTACTATCTTATGGGCGATATAGCGAGACTTCACTCAGCAGTTATCGCATATGCAAGAGACTTTATGATTAACAGAGGCTTCACATACTGTGTGCCGCCTTTTATGATAAGAAGTGAAGTAGTAACAGGTGTTATGAGCTTTGCCGAGATGGACGCTATGATGTACAAGATTGAGGGAGAGGATCTCTACCTCATCGGAACAAGTGAACACTCCATGATTGGTAAGTTCATCGATACAGTTCTTCCTGAGGATACACTTCCTAGAACCCTTACAAGCTATTCACCTTGCTTCCGTAAGGAGAAGGGAGCTCACGGTATCGAGGAGAGAGGCGTATACAGAATTCATCAGTTTGAGAAGCAGGAGATGATAGTTGTATGTAAGCCTGAGGACAGCAAGATGTGGTTTGACAAGCTCTGGCAGAACACCGTTGACTTATTCCGCAGCATGGATATTCCGGTAAGAACACTTGAGTGCTGTTCAGGAGACCTCGCTGACCTCAAGGTTAAGTCAATCGATGTTGAGGCATGGTCACCAAGACAGAAGAAGTATTTCGAGGTTGGAAGCTGCTCTAACTTAGGCGATGCACAGGCAAGACGTCTCAAGATTCGTGTTAAGGGTGAGAATGGCAATTATTTTGCACACACACTTAACAACACTGTTGTGGCTCCTCCTAGAATGCTTATCGCATTTTTGGAGAACAACTTAAATGCCGATGGTTCGGTCAATATTCCTGAGGTGTTAAGACCATACATGGGCGGCATGGAGAAGATTGAAAAGAAGCATTAATTAACAAAAAGCGGTAAAGCGTATATAATAAAGCGCTTTACCGCGATGTAACAGAGAGGAGTGCTCATGCATTTATATTTAAAAGCGGTGGGCTTAGGAAGTATAAATACACGAAAAGAATACGATAAACTTGTAAAGTACGTGATCAAAGAGGGTATCGAAAAAGGCACTGTACAATATTCGGATATACACTATCTTCCCGGTGACAGTGTATACCCGGCTCAGATAAAGCATTATTTTAACAAGGTAAGCGGTCTTTCGGTTAATGGTTTTTATAATCCGAGAAGAAAGAGCTTCAAGCCGGATTATGTTTTTCCGTTTCTTGACGGCTCAGTCGAGAGCTATGAGAGCGAGGTTTCTATAGGAAGAAAAACGGAGCGTGTCGCATTCAATGCGCTTTGCGATGAGCCGGGAAGGGGAATTGCGCTCATTTTTCACCTCAGCAATCCCGTCGATTATCTTCTAAGCAAACCGATTATGGCGGATTATACCGACAAGACTGTGAAGATTTCGGCGATGTGCAATGAGGGCACGGTGCTTCTTCCTGTCAACAAGAGCGAACATCAGATTAACAAGTGCAGAGCGGCTACGGCGGCGCGCAACAATCTTATAAACCTTGCAAAAAAGGGAGATACCACAGCCATAGACAATCTCACGATTGAGGATTTAGATACTTACAGCAACATCTATAAGCGCGTCCGCAATGAGGACATCTTCACGATAGTTGACACCTCGTTCATGCCGAGCGGCTTTGAGTGTGACTGCTACTCAGTGGTCGGAAACATTGTTGAGTCCAGACTCATTGCCAACGACTATACCGGCGAGGACGTGTATGTTATGACCCTTGAGTGCAACGACATAGTGTTTGACCTCTGCATAAATGCGACAGATGTTATCGGTGAGCCGGCAGAGGGAAGAAGATTTAAGGGAAGAATATGGCTTCAGGGTCAGGTTGAGTTCTAGAAAATTTTGAGGCGGAACAGTGAAAATATTACTTGTAGAAATAGTGCTTTAAAATTGTTTATAATTATTTAAACTGTTTTGCCTATAAAAAACTTGTAAAATTCAATTAAATCTGATATAATAGAAATGTTGAGTGGCATTGTTTCCTTAGTTAAATGGATATAACAGCCCCCTCCTAAGGTTCAATCATGGTTGACACCTACGGAAGTTGAGAAGTGGTAAGTCAGAGTTCGATTCCAGTA
>CAMEEX010000181.1 GCA_945915235.1 uncultured Clostridia bacterium
GGATTACGATGCCGATGCCTATTCCGATAAGGAGACCGCCGAACACTGTGCACAGTATGAGGTCGTGTGTCAGATCACCTGTGAGGGCATTTATTCTCTGCGACAGTGAGAGCAGGAAAGGATAGAAAATCGAGCTTAACACAGTCGACAGCGCGAAGGTTTTTCCGAGAATAAGAAGTCCGATAATGAACATTACTATATTAAAAATAAGCACAAAAAGGCTTATGTCAAGTCCGGTGAGATAGTTTACAAACAGCGCTATACCTGTGGTTCCGCCGGTTATGAGTCCGCTTGGGAGTATGAAAAAGGCGATGGCTGCCGAGTACAGCAGGTTTCCGAGAATGATCATCAGTATTTTTTGTATTGATTTTAGGTTGATATGTGACATATAATAACCTCACGTTTTTATTTTGTGCATTTTATTATGCAATCACGAAGTATAAACGAAAGATAAAAAAGTGTCAATTAGATGCTATACTGCGATAGAGCGATACATTGACTGAAAGTAAAATCATGGAGTCAGATATATAGGAGGAATATATTATGCGTTTTCCCGAATTTTTAAAACCGGACGGAACGATTGGCTTTGTTGCACCGTCCTTCGGCTGCAATACGGAGCCATATAAGACGGCGTTTGTGAATGCACAGAAAAAGCTCGGTGAGCTTGGGCACACGTTTGACATAGGGCCTAACTGTTATGCGGGCGACGGAATAGGAATAAGCTCAACCCCTGAGAACTGTGGAAAGGAACTCACGGACTATTACTGCAGCGAAAATAATGATGTGCTGATGTCCTGCGGTGGTGGTGAGCTCATGTGTGAGACGCTCGACTATGTGGATTTTGAGCGGATAAAGGCGGCAAAGCCTAAGTGGTATATGGGCTTTTCGGACAACACGAATTTTACATTCCTTCTTACAACCATGTGCGATGTGGCTTCGATATATGCGCCGTGTGCGGCTTCCTTCGGAATGGAGCCGTGGCATGAGTCAATTCAGGACGCCTACGATATCCTCACGGGAGAGAAAAATATAGTGAAGGGTTATCCGATGTGGGAGAAGGAGGGCATAAGGGACGAGGAGCACCCGCTGCTTCCTTATAATCTGACCGAGAAGAGGGAGCTCTACTACTATATTCCGGGTGTCGGCGGAAGCATGGCGAGGGACTATGAGGTGTTCCTGTCGGGGCGTCTTGTCGGCGGCTGCATGGACTGCCTTGTAAATCTTGCCGGCACGAATTTTGACAAGGTTGCAGAGTTTAATGAGCGTTATGCGGACGAGGGAATAGTATGGTTTCTGGAGGCATGTGACCTGAATGTCATGGGGATAAGAAGGGCACTCTGGAATATGGAGCACGCGGGGTGGTTCAAGCATGTGAAGGGCTTCATCATAGGCAGGCCGCTGTGCTTTGGAACCGATATGATGGGAATGAACCAGTACAATGCGGTGACGGGTATTCTCTCGAAGTACAAGGTACCTATCATAATGGATACCGACATAGGACATCTGTCGCCGATGATGCCTATTATATGCGGAAGCCATGCGGAAATTCACGCGCTTGGAAATGATATCTCAATCAGAATGACCAACTAGAAGAAAATAAAAATAATTTGCTTTGATGAAAGATAGGATAAATATTAAATGTTACAGGATATTTTACCAAAAAAGTACGATAATAACTATTACCCGGATAAGACTCCGGCTGACGATGCGGTGTGCCTTATCTTTAAGGACAGCTATGTGCTGACCGGGCATGAGGAGTGTGAGGGCACAAGATATATACCCGAGGAGTCCGCGAGCTCACTCGAGAAAGATGTCCCTGCGGGCGACGTGTTTTTCCCGCGATACGGGCAGATTAAGGAGCAGGTGGCAGAGTACCGCTATCTCTTCTCGATAGACGGTGAGGAGTATTTTCTCATCACGCACTATAAGGGCGAGAGCGAGCCTGACTGGGCGGCGCTTGGCTACGCTTTCGAGCACTACAAGGCGCTGAGGCATGCAAAGCCGAAGGACAGGGTGTTTGCGCTTATGACGGGCTATCACCTGCACTGCTGGTACAGGGACAATGCACACTGCGGAAGGTGCGGAAGCACAACCTTTCACGATACGAGGCTTCGTGCACTGCGCTGTCCTGACTGCGGAAATCTCATTTTTCCGAGGATTTCGCCTGCCGTTATTGTCGGAGTCCACGACGGAAGCCATCTTCTTATGACGAAGTACAACGGAAGGGACTACAAGGGATACGCGCTCATTGCGGGATTTATCGAGATAGGTGAGTCAGCCGAGGACACGGTGCGAAGAGAAGTGTTCGAGGAGGTCGGCGTTCAGGTAAAAAATATCAGCTACTATGCGAGCCAGCCTTGGGGAATGGACGGCGGTTTCCTGCTGGGCTTCTACGCACAGCTTGACGGCGCTGACAGGATAAAGCTCGACCGCGAGGAGTTGTCTATGGCGGGCTGGTATACGGCGGACGAGATTACTGTCGAGGACGACGACATAAGCCTCACGAGCTGCATGATTGCCAACTGGAAGAAAAATATAGCGAAATAAATTAAATTCAAATTTTTCACACTTTAATGTAATAAATCATTGACAAATAAAAAAACACCCATTATAATCCATTTTAAGGCGTTGATAGAGAGAAGTACCATGAGCGGTCACTCACAGAGAGCCGGGGGCGGTGGAAGCCCGGCAGCAGAGCATATGGGAATAACACTAAGGAGCTGCAAACAGAACGGATAAGAGTATAGAGTATGGTTTAACTAATGTGATGTAAGGTGGATAGAGGGTATCTGCTTGATTGCTTTATATATTTTATCCAAGTAAGGGCGACGTAGACCGGGCGACAACCGGAAGGGTTTGTTAGAACCGCAAAGTGACTGTTTATCAGTAAATCAGGTGGTACCGCGGACAATATGTTCGTCCTGAACTAGGTTTAGTTCAGGACGTTTTTTTTACCCAAAAGACTCTTGGACAGTATCCTAATATTGATAAAGAGAGCGCAGACAGGCGCGGATATGGAGGAGAACATGAACATCAACAACATTTATCGTGACAAGACCATTGACTGTATTACCGAAGGAGACGTAGGAAAGAGCTGCAAGGTTGCAGGCTGGGTTGAGAATATTCGTGATCATGGCGGAGTGTCCTTTGTGGATCTGCGCGATATGTATGGAGTTTTGCAGGTAGTTATGAGGGACACGAGCCTTCTTGACGGGCTCTCGAAGGAGGACTGCATAAGCATCGAGGGCGTTATTGAGCACAGGGACGAGGAGACCTACAATCCTAAAATCCCTACCGGAACGATAGAGCTCGAGGCGCACAAGGTTACGATGCTCGGCAAGGTAAAGGCACAGCTTCCGTTTGAGATCATCACCTCCAAGGAGACGAGGGAGGACGTCCGATTAAAGTACCGTTACCTCGATTTGAGAAATAAAAAAGTTAAGGACAATATAATATTCCGTTCACAGGTTATAAGCTATCTCAGACAGAAGATGACGGAGATGGGATTTCTGGAAATCCAGACCCCTATCCTGTGCGCTTCATCGCCGGAGGGTGCAAGAGACTACATCGTGCCTTCAAGAAAGTACAAGGGCAAGTTTTACGCGCTCCCACAGGCACCACAGCAGTATAAGCAGCTTCTCATGGTGTCGGGATTTGACAAGTATTTCCAGATTGCACCTTGCTTCAGGGACGAGGACGCGAGAGCTGACCGTTCACCGGGAGAGTTCTACCAGCTCGATTTTGAGATGAGTTTCGCCACACAGGAGGACGTGTTCAAGGCAGGCGAGGAGGTTCTCACGGCTACCTTCAACAAGTTCGCACCTGAGGGAGCGTCGGTAACACAGGCACCTTTCCCTATAATCAGCTACAAGCAGGCCATGCTCGAGTTCGGCTGTGACAAGCCTGACCTCAGAAATCCGTTAAGAATTATGGACGTTACGGAGTTTTTCCAGAAGTGCACCTTCAAGCCGTTCTTAAAGAGAACCGTCAGGGCGATCAAGGTTCACGCAGAGATGTCAAAGGGCTTCCACGAGAAGCTTTTAAGCTTCGCACAGTCAATCGGAATGGGGGGACTTGGATACCTTGAGATTGCAGAGGATATGAGCTACAAGGGACCTATCGACAAGTTCATTCCTGACGAGTACAAGTCGGAGCTTGCGGATATCGCAGGCCTCGTGCCTGGAGACACCATCTTCTTTATCGCCGATAAGGAGGAGAGGGCTAACCTCTATGCGGGACAGCTTAGAAATGAACTCGGAAAAAGACTTGATTTATATGAAAAAAATGCTTTTCGCTTCTGCTTCGTAAACGACTTCCCGATGTTCGAGTACGACAGCGAGGAGAAGAAGATTGTGTTCACACACAACCCGTTCTCAATGCCGCAGGGAGGTCTCGAGGCGCTCAACACCAAGAACCCTCTTGACATACTTGCATATCAGTATGATATTGTATGTAACGGAATTGAGCTTTCATCGGGAGCTGTCCGCAATCACGACCTTGACATCATGGTTAAGGCATTCGAGATTGCAGGCTACACACAGGAGGATTTAAAGACGAAGTTCGGAGCGCTCTACAACGCATTCCAGTTCGGAGCACCTCCACACGCAGGCATGGCACCTGGCGTTGACCGTATGATTATGCTTCTTCGTGATGAGGAGAATATCCGTGAGATTATCACATTCCCTATGAACGGAAATGCACAGGATCTCATGTGCGGGGCACCTGGCGAGGTTACGGAGACACAGCTTCGGGAGGTGCACATAAAAGTGAGAGATTAATATGACGGCAAATAGGCAGAGGTATGCTTTGAATGTATAATGTAGTGCATTTATGCATATCGGCTCCGGTTGTACGAAGCAAGATGTTCTATGGGCTCTGATAAATGTTTTCTATAGTATGCGCCACCGAAGCAAAGCATACCTCCGTGTATGCATTGCTTCTAAATCAGCCTCCATGCTGATTTTGGCTGGGTGGTTCACAGAGCCCTAAGAACATCTAGGCTTCTGCCAAAAGTCGCGCTATGCATAAATACACTACATTATACATAGCGGGCGTTTGTTGAGCCTATTTGCCTGAAATCTCATAAATCAAAAAAATAGATGGGTGGTTGTCTGTGTGTGGCAGCCACTTTTTGGTTTTATAATTTTATAATGGTTCAATCTTTGATTGGGGTGTTGTAAGATAGTTGAGTAATTGGTTTTATTAATATTTGGGTCGCCGCGGGGCGGTGACGTGGAGGAGTGGAAGATATGGAATACACATATCCTGATTATTATAGGAAGTTTTGCTGCATCGGCGGGGAGTGTAAGGACAACTGCTGTGCGGCGGGATGGCAG
>CAMEEX010000182.1 GCA_945915235.1 uncultured Clostridia bacterium
GACTGTTCCGTCACGAACCTCGGCAACCTCCGCCTCGAAAAGTCTCTTTACGAGCTCAGGGTGTGTTCTTGAAACCAGAATCTTAGGTCCCTTGTTGCCGTTCTTAACCTCGAGCACATACACCTTCACACGGTCATTCGGCTTGAAAGTCTCGCCCTTTACCATCTCGCTCTCGTTGAGTGTGGCGTCAACCTTTCCGAGATTAATTATCACATTCCTGCCCACATAGCGCTGAACAACGCCGGTCACAACTTCCTTTTCCTTGCTGCTGTACTGGTCAAAGAGAACATTTCTCTCCTCCTCACGAATCGTCTGGAGAATTACGTTCTTTGCAACCTGGATTGCAATACGTCCAAAATCCTTAGATTTTACCTCAACATTAACCATATCGCCAAAGTCATACTTAGCATTGATCATCTTTGCATCCGCAAGACTTATCTGTGTAGCATCGTCTGTCACATCGTCAACTACCTCTTTTTCAGCGATAACCTTAAAGTCCCCTGTCTCCCTGTTAATTGTCACCTTGAAATTGTCAGCTTTTCCGAAGTGGTTCTTGCAGGCTGTCAAAAGTGAAGTCTCTATTGCTGAAAGTAATTTTTCCTTGCTTATCTCCTTTTCCTTCTCAAGGGCATCAAGTGCCTCAATTAATTCCTTGTTCATCGTATCCTCCATTTCTGCCCATATTTTTACGATAATATAAGCCGTTTATTCTCAAAAATCAAAAGCAAGTCTTATGAGTGCAAGGGCTGTTCTCTCATAGACAGCCGTTGTGCCGTCCTCATGCTCTATTGTAACCGTGTTGTCATCGAAATCAGTCAGAATTCCTCTGTCCTCCTTGACCTTATTGACTGCCTTGTAAAGACGCAGTTCCACCTCATTGCCGATATTTCTTTTAAAATCCTTATCCTTCTTGAGCGGTCTTAAAAGTCCCGGCGAGCTGACCTCAAGGATATATGCATCCTCTATAAAATCCTCCTTGTCGAGCAGATCGGAAAACGCCCTGCTCACAAGCTCACAGTCATCAACCGTAATTCCACCCTCCTTGTCAATATAAGCTCGAAGGTACCAGTTGCTTCCCTCCTTGACATACTCAACATCAACCAATTCAAAATGATTTGCCTCTATTATAGGTGTAATCATCGCCTCGGCTCTTGCCTCATATTCCTCTCTTCTTGCCATAATTTCCTTTCCTGTTCCAACGTAATCTACCATAGGCTCCATATACTTTGTACAGATCCTAAAGTAAAACGAAAGAGTGGGTTCACACCCACTCTTGCCAGTCAACATGTATCATAAATCAAATAACACTATAGCATACTATTCCAAATAATGCAAGTACTTTTTCAGAATAATATACTCTACTCAATTTTCCGGGCTTCAATCAGCCTCTGTTCCACTGGGCCCACTTTCTTCTGTACTCCTCAGCAGTCATGCCTTCATTCTCTATAAACAGGTGCCTGAACAGATCCGCATTCATAATACCGGACTCGGCGACAATCTCTTTTACAGGCTTGACCGAAAAGCGCAACAGCTCCTTCGCACAGTTAAATCTTCTGTTAAGAATGTAATCGCAAAGGTCAATTCCATACTTATCCTTGAACTGTCTGTTAATCGTTATCTCATCCATACCATACTCACTGCACACGCTCTCGAGAAGATCCTCCTCCTTGAACCTCGCGTTCACGGACTCACGGATATTGTTGAGAATATCCGGATTGAGCTTTTTATTCCCCTCGTTGATAGTCTCCACAAGAATCGTTGTGACCAGGGTTGTGAGGATACTGTGGCAGATGTACTCGCTTGTTATATCCTTCTCGTTCTGGTTTGACATTATCTCATCTATGAGAGCACTGTACTTCTTCACATCAGCCGCCCTGAACACCGGCGAGCCGTCATTCTTCCCAAGGAAAATGCTATAGTAGTCGGCGAGCAGAATTCCATCCATATGAACCCACTTTAACTCCCACTGTGAGTCATCCCCACTGCAATGCTCATACATTCTACGGCAGTCTATAAACGCACAGTCGCCCGCCTTTATGTCATAATTTTTCCCATCGTAGGTCACTCTTCCGTTTCCGGAGGTTACTATAAAGAAAAGATACGACTCGAGATTGTTTCTGCTGCTCACATGCGGCTTAATGCTTTTAAGGCTTCCCGTCTCCTGGACATACATAAGCTTCTTTCTTGCAAATTCACTCGGCGTATGGAGATATCTCTTAGAACTGGTCATATCGTTAGTATCAAACAATGCATCTTCACTCATCACTCTTTCCTCCTATCTGCTCACGCCAATAATTGAGTATTTCTTCTATAGTCTGTCTCAATGGGATTGAAGGCTTCCAGCCCGTCTCCCTGTTAATCTTCGTTATATCAGCCTCTATAACCGGAACATCGACAGGTCTTATCTTGTTAGGATCCACCTTCACCTCTATATCGGCAGTCGACATTCCTATTATCATGTCAAGTATGGCTCTTATCTCCACGGCGCTTCCACTTCCGACATTGTAGGTCTCTCCCGCTCTGCCATTTAAAAGCAGCAGTCCGTAAGCCCTCGCCACATCTCGTACGTCCGTGAAATCGCGCCTTGCCGCAAGATTGCCAACATACATCACAGGTTCTCTTAGCCCCTTCTCAATCTCCGCAACCTGCTTGCAGAAATCCGACACAACAAATATAGGTGACTGTCCCGGTCCGACGTGGTTAAATGCCCTTATAAGCATAATCTCCATATCGTAAGCCTTCGAGTATATCGTTCCTATCATATTCTGGCATGCCTTCGTCGCAGCATAAATATTTCCCGGGCGCAGCTTGGTGTCCTCACTTATAGGTGTCTCCCCCTCAAGGATGTGCCCATACTCCTCGCCCGAGCCTACTAAAAGTACCCTTGGCTTATAGTACAGTTCCCTCACTGCATCCATGAGGTTAACACTGCCCTTTATATTCACATCAATGGTAAGTGACGGCCGTTTCCATGCTACACTGACAGAGCTCTGTGCCGCAAGGTGTATAATATAATCAGGTCTGACAGTATATAAAAGGTCAACAATATCTTCCTTATTAAGTATGTCAAGTCCATATATCCTGCCCTCAAGAAAGGATAAATCTTCCTGTGTCTCCGTGTTTGGAAGCTTGGTGGCATGCACTTCCATATCAAATTCATTTTGCAGGCACTCTGCTAAATATCCTCCAACGAAACCGCCTGCACCTATAATCAACGCTTTTTTCATATTCAATATCCTTATTATTCAAAATGCTTATGTGTATAAAGGTGTTCCTGACAGAACTCATAATTGCCGTTGCACTTGGAGCAGTAACGGAAAACAAGATTATCCCCGTCCTTCTCCGTTCTTCCGCAGATGGCACACTTATGCTTAGGCGCGTTAGACGGTGCTGCCGCCTTGACGCTCTTCTTGTATACATGTCTGCGGTGCATCTCCTTAGGCGCAAAGCGTTTCATATTTCTCGTGCCAAAGTAGAATAATATGAAGTTGAGCACCGACACTATGATGCTGACTCTCGTCGCCCACACAAGCTGCGATGCATACTGTGCCGCAGCCGTACCTGCATACATTTTCGTGTACTGTCCTACCGCAATAAACTCATACACCATGTATATTACGTCTATGATTGCAAGCCACTTGATCTTAAGTGGAATAACCATCATAAAGTAAACCTGAACGTCAGGGAAGCACACGGCAAAAGCAAGGAATGAA
Organism: uncultured Clostridia bacterium; assembly: GCA_945915235.1. GTDB lineage: Bacteria > Bacillota > Clostridia > Lachnospirales > Lachnospiraceae > CAG-882. The sequence goes on from CAMEEX010000182.1 coordinate 3,714, forward strand.
GCCATATTAATATAGTAAGTACTCGGATTCATGCTTATTCCCGTAATCCAATAGACAATCATTGTGCTTATAGTCATAAAAAATATACCTGAAAAGATATAACAGTTGTACCTAAAACTTCCCCAGTATTTCTCAAGCGATGAACCTATAAAATACTGGAACATAAACATAAACAGAATGAAAAAAGAGAAGCTCTCAGGTACAGTGCACACCCATGTTATAAGTCTCCACACCTGTCCTTTCATAACCAGCGCAGGATTAAGCTCCAGATAGGTGTACGCCACAGGTGCAGTCAACATCAGTACATAGCCTATACCGTATGCAGCAAGCAGATAAATAATAAGATTCTTAATCGCGTATCTTCCGTATTTTCTCTCCAATTTTGCCAAAAAATTATTCACTAACATTCTTTCCTTTTCTGAATTTTTATTTCCCATATATTTAAAAGGCTCAACCGCCGGTAAAACTTCCATCAATAACATTGTCACCGTATAGTCTTAGAACAAATCTTTTTTCCAGAATATGATGGACACTATAAATGACAGGACTATCGAAAATCCTATAACTATCAGGAAGCCGAACGGGCTGTCTGCAAACGGCATGCCTGATGTCGCGACATTCATTCCATAGAAGCTCGCAACCATCGTCGGTATAGACAATACTATCGTAACTGTCGCAAGAAATTTCATGGACTGGTTTAGATTATTCGAGATAATAGAGGCAAATGCATCCATGCTTCCACTCAAAATACCGCTATATATGCTCGCCATCTCGATAGCCTGCTTATTCTCGATAATGACATCCTCAAGCAAATCCTCGTCCTCAGGATATTTCTTAATCTTATCAATTCTAAAAAGCTTTTCCAGTACGAGCTCATTGCCCTTAAGTGAGGTCGTAAAGTACACACGCGACTTCTCAAGTTCCTGCAGCTCGAAGAGCTCCTTGTTCTTCTGATCCTCCCTGAGCTTCTTCTCGAGAAGCTCGCTTCTTTTATCTATGTTTCTCAGATAATTGAGGAACAGTGTCGCATTTCTATAGAGTATCTGAAGAATAAACCTCGTCTTTTTGTAGGTGTAGAACTCTCTGACCCTTCCATCCATAAAATTCGTGAGAACAGGTGTGTCCTCAAGACATATAGTGATTATCTGGTTGTCCGTGACGGCAATACCTAGTGGTATCGTTCCGTACCAGTCCTTGCCGTTTCGCTCCTCTATGACAGGAATATCTACAATAATAAGCGTGTAGTCATCCTCCACCTGTATACGCGAGCGCTCCTCCTCATCAAGTGCAGCCCGCAGATCTTCAAGCTGAATATTACACTCCTGTGCCACCGTCTGCAGCTCCTCTGCCGTCGGAGATGTCATCGCAACCCAGCTTCCGGCTTCTATCTCATTCCTTCGCACCGTACCGTGATGCTCCGAACTCAAAAAAATCTTATACATACGGACTACCTCTATTCCCAACAGCTTGAAAACTATTGTTTATAAACAATCTATTTATTAACAAATCATATTTTAGTATAATTTTTTTTTAATATTTTTTCAATGACGGTTGCTATTGATATTTGAAAAAAATTATAATATAATGTAACAT
>CAMEEX010000183.1 GCA_945915235.1 uncultured Clostridia bacterium
CGGTTCCGGGTGGGCAGGGCGAATATAAATACAAATATTCCGGTGATACTGCTGCCGAAAATGCTGCATTAAAGGAATTTGAGAGATGTACTTTTTCACAAAAAGAGGTGTATATTCTTCAGGTTGTCACGCAATACAGAGTTAAAGTGATGAAAAAATACTATTCCTCAACAATGGAGGAGGGAAGCGTTTACGCAATACATAACAGACAGGTAAATGATGTGCTCAAAGCTATAAAAAATATATTGGGCAGCGCAGTTCCGTCTGATTTCGATGATGTCGATGTTCTTCCGAATGACAGAGTAACATTAAAAATGCTTCAGCGCGGAGAAATGATGTCGAATGAGTTCTCTACGGCTGTTTTAAGAGAATTTGATTATAGCCCGTCGCAATATGACTGTTATTGGAGAACAGATGATATGGAGATGGAGGTTGGCACCGATTGGCGTGGAAATCCAAAATATAAATATATGTATTGTTATTATGATATATATAAGGCAAATGAGGAGTTCGCAAAAGATATACTCAGAAGCTGTTATTATGCAAGGGATCATTTTGAAGAAAAGGCATTATCTGTATCCCAATATCTTATAAAATTGTATAACGATGAGTTGAAAAAGGTTATTCAGCAGAAAATGGATATTATTAGAAGAAATCAATAACATATAAAATAAATACAGGTTTATTATTGATACAATAATTGTGCAATTTATTTGCGCCTCCGAGTGGCAGGTTCGGTGACTGGCACTCGGAGGTTTTTTGTATAGTAAAAAATTTTGTTAATCTTCCCTATTATATTTTAATGACTTGTCTATTCATGCTGTCTAGGTTATAATTGGATTTATAGACTTGGAGGAGGGGATTGTATGTCGACAGTTGGTGTTGGTGATATGGCAGATTCAATCGTTAATGCACAGATTAGAGAGGATGGCTACCTTTTTATCAATGATAAAATCAACTTCTTTACCGGAGATATGGAGGTCAACGGGGTAAAGCAGAGCTTCGTGCTGGGAATACCCGTAAAATATGAGGTGGACAAGGCAGGGCGCAGATACGCGATGGCTTTAAAACGTCCTGACCCGTTGGAGACCGTGAAATTTCTCTTTGACATTTCAGATGTCACGGCTATCGAGATGTGCATTGACGGCAATGACAATGATGAGCGGTATGCGACTTATTTCTATTATGATGCTAAAGGAATTTGTCAGCACGGTGTATTCAGCGATTTGTCAGGTTATAATATTCTGGTTGAAAACGATTATGACTCAAAGGGACGGATTGTGAGATATTACGAGCACACGGGAAACTGGCTGACACAGATATCCTATGGTGAGGAGTCGGTTCATATCCGATGCAGTCATACAGTTCATGCTGAGGAGACGCTTGTCAAGGACATACATATATATCCGGACGGGATAATTAAGGGTTTTGTGAGATTATCCGACGAAAATGTTTCGGTGGACAATTTAAAATATGTTGGAACCAGAAAACACAGAATTATTCCGGGGACTAACTATGACAGCCTTGTGTGGGATATCATCAAATTCGATTTGAATGACTGGGCTGTCGGATAACTAATAAAAAATAAACATAAAAGCGAGGAAAACACAATGAATATCACAATCACGGGAAATCTTGGCGGCGGAAAGACCAGCGTATGCAGGGAACTTGAAAAATACGGATTTAAAATCATAACCGGCGGCGGACTTTTCAGGGATATAGCTAAGGAGAAGGGAATTTCGGTGCTCGAGCTTAACGAGCTAGCAAAGGCAGACCGCTCAATCGACGATATGATTGACAACCGTACCATTAAGATTGGAAAGGAGGAGGACAATGTTCTCTTTGATTCCAGACTTGCATGGCATTTTGCGCCGGACAGCTTCAAGGTATTTCTTCTCACCGACAGCTACGAGGCTGCACGCAGAACCTATGAGGGCGGTGCGAGAGAGGCTGAGGAGTATTCAGATATCAATGCGACAATGGCGGGGTTGAAGCAGAGAGCTGACCTTGAGAGAGCGCGTTTTAAGGAGCTCTACGATATCGATTACTATGACAGGAACAACTATGACCTCATAATTGAGAGCACCTACGCTTCACCTGAGCAGATTGCAAAGGAGATTATGAGAAACTTTGAGGAATATAAGACTGAGAAGTTCCATTCAAGACTTGAGCTCAATATAAGAACCTTATATCCGGCGCAGAAGTTTGTGGATTTTGACAGGGCGGCCTTCGAGGATAAGGTGGCGCAGCTTAACCAGAATGAAGCATTGTGCATGGATGTGACACCTGTGGCAGCTGGTGAGAACGGCTATACATATATCATTGAAGGAACGGAGGATGTGTGCGCGGCAATCAGGACAGGCAGAGTGTTCGCCTGTGTGGATAATATCCGCGAGGATGCCGATGCCACAAAGCGCATACCACATATTACAAAAAATGACATGGCAGAGTATGAGAAGCTTGCGGATTTTAAGTATCTTGTCTATCCGGATGAGTTAGGAAACAAGCCGGGATTTCTGCTCAATGTGTATGGAAAATAACTTGTTTGGGATATAAATTTTTGAAAGAGGTTGACGAAATTTTGGACACACTAAATTATTAAGGAGTGAAAGTGATTTAGCAATAATTGCGAAGAACAATAAGCAGCGAAGCGGATTGCAAATATCCGCTTTACTTTGTGGATAGTATATATAATTTCCATACGATGTGGACTTTCAATGAATTAATATAATAATTAAAAAAGTAAAAGAATACGTTCATTTTGTGAAATGACGTATTCTTTTTTGTTGAAATGATGGAATGTGTCACTGTGAAATATTATAATATTCTTATAACGATAAAGAGCTTTGCAAGAATAGTATCTTAGTTGAAAATAATGGGAACAGATTTGGATTTTTTATTTGTCAAAATTAAAAATCTGTGATGGCTCAACTTCCAGTGTGTCGCAAATCTCAAAAAGGACAGGATTTGCATTAAAATTCTTCATTAATTCACCTGGAAATAGTACAACTAGCTATATAATATATTTCTTGACAATGTATTGATTACTGTATATACTATCAATTGATAGTGCATAATGATTTGCCAAGCAGAAAAATTGGAATTAGATACAAATGGGTGGTGAAAATTAAGTTAGCGATACAGTCTGGGAGGAAAGATGTTGAAATCTTTTTGAATGGACTAAAAGAAATTTTAACTAAAGAAGATTTCAATATTGAGACTGATTTAATGGTTATAGTTAACAGAAAGAGTGGCGAAAAGGAGTGTTTCTCGACAGCATATACATTGGCTGATTTGGAATATGACTCTTATGATATTGTTGATGAATTAAAACAGCTTACAGTTAAGAACTATTCGGAAACACTACTTGACAGAGATAATCCTAACCCACCACTTCTGTATGTATTTGGTAAGGTTATCAATAATACGCAGGTTTATATTAAGCTAAAAATAAAAGGCGATAATAACAAGTATGTGTTATGTGTATCATTTCATTATGCAGAAAATCTCATGAATTTTCCATATGTATAGTAGAGGAGGTAGAGTTATGGCTGCCGATATGTTGATTGAAAAAATATATATGAGTTGTCCATTGTGTGGTAAAATGCACGATGTTGGAAAGATGAGGAGAAGAACTTATACAATTATCAAAGATGAGAATGTTGAATATGACGAAACATATTATTTTTGTGAAAATTCTGATAAAGATGAGAATGAATTTTGTAATGCAGCTATGTTAAATCAAAACCTTTTGAATGCTAGAAATGCTTATAGAGTACGTCATGGTCTGCTTACATCAGATGAGATAGTAGCTATACGTGATGAATATGGAATGTCGCAGGTTGACCTTGCAAGAATGCTTGGATGGGGTGAGGTCACTATATCAAGGTATGAGAGTAAGGCAATTCAGGATGATGCATATGACATAATGTTACGTTTGGTGAGGGATAATCCACTACAGGCATTGGAATTATTAAACAAGAATATTAATAGTTTTACAAATGAGAAGGCGCTGGAGATAAGAAATAAGATATTGGAAAAGCTTGACCGCACAGGTAAAGAATTTCTTACTCGAAAGGCACTTGAGGGAGAATATGCTGAGTTTATGCTGCCATCTGATGCTAATGGATACTGTGTACTTAATATTGACAAATTAGAAGCTGTGATTTCGTATTATGCTAAACAAGTTGATAATTTATATAAGGTAAAGTTAATGAAGCTGTTATGGTATGCGGATGTGCTTGCATATAGAGAGAATGGAATGTCTATCACTGGTCTGGTATATAGGCATGATGTAATGGGTGCGCTGCCAATAGGACATTACAGGCTTATGAGTCTTGAGCGGCTTAATATTCGTGAGGAAATAGGTTATAATTATTTGTTGATGATACGAATATTGCCGATAGAGGATATGGATTATTCTGTACTTAATAAGGATGAAATTGCCCAACTTGACAAGGTTATAGAAAAATTTAAGACGTATAAGGCGAAAGATATTGTTGATTATATGCACAAAGAAAGAGCATACAAGAACACAAATTCCGGTGAAGTAATTTCATTCAGCATTGCGAAAGACTTGAGGGAATTATGATCATCTTTGCGGATTATCCACTATGAAAAGTGGGTAATCCGTTTTTGGTGTAATAGTTTTGCTATATTTAAAAACACTATTTTTTCTTACATCATTGATTGTGTCAATTCGCGCATTACTGTCTTGGTATTCTCGTTTGTTATCCGATATTTGTGTATCTGCTCAGACAGTTTGACACCTCACTGCCGGCAAAGTATATGGGGACATGGTGGGATGTCAACAGCGAGCGCTGCAATATGAAGATTGAGTCGTACGGTGATGATTTTTTCAGTATTGAGATAAACTGGCCGAGCAGCGCGTATGAGAATACGGCATGGTATTTTGTCGGGGAATATAATGAGGATTATGGTGACAGTGTCTTTTTATCTTGTAAAATTTTTGAAAGCAAATTTACGCTGCCTGCCTATTGACACAACATCAATAAAGCACGATAATTATATTATCTGTGAAGATGTACATATTAATCCTCATTTTGCGGCGATGCAGCGGCACATATTTATCTGTGAATATGTTCATAATTGTCCATGTATATTTGATAAATATATTGCTGTGTGACAGAGCTTTTGTGATATTGATACGGTTAATTATGTTTCATTTTCACTGACAATCCATACAAATATAAGGAGACAAAATACAATGGGCGGATTTTTCGGCGTAACATCACAGCACGATT
>CAMEEX010000184.1 GCA_945915235.1 uncultured Clostridia bacterium
GAGCTGTCATCGGGCATGACGCTAAAGGCAGGAACCATTATCTCGATGGGAACTCCGGCGGGTGTAGGCATGGGCTTTGTGCCGCCGCGTTTTCTAAAGCCGGGCGACACCGTGGAATGTATTGTCGAGGGTGTGGGAACGCTTGTAAATACAGTCAAGTCTACTTCACATCATGCATAAATATGTAGGACACCACCGATGCGAGTATGTATGAACCGCCGCCAATTATGAGACAGGCGATTTCGGGAAGATTTCCGGCGCGGTGCAGTGCGGTGTATATCGGAATTGTTGCAAAAAAACATATGATTGAACGTATAACCGGGGCGGCTGCCAGAGTTTTAAACGAGTAGCTGCACCCGGTTAATTTTTTCAGTACAAGCATCATGTAGATGCACACAAAGAGGTGGCTGATTATGAGCCCGTAGCAGTAGCCGTTTAAGCCGGCGCGCGGAATGATAAACACAACAAGAGCGAGCCTGATGAGCTGCGCGAGCATGCTCGATATGAATACGGTTCCGGTCTTTCCTATGGCATTCAGCGCGCTCGACAGCGGCGTGGACAAAAATACGACAGGGCAGATAAGGCACATAAGGCGGACCTGTTCTATCACTTTTGCGTTGTCAAAGATTATTCCGCCAAAACCCGCGCCGTAGAAGAAAAATCCCGGAATACACATGATGCCGAGGTTGCAGGCGAGCGTGAGCGCGAGGGACATGCTCTTGCTGAGGCGCGAAAGGTTCTGCGTCTGCCAGGATTTGGAGATATCGGGCAGGAGAGCCTGTGACATGGCGTTGGTGAAGGTCGCCGGAAAGAGCACGAGAGGCATCGTCATTCCGGTAAGCACGCCGTAGGTGGTCAGCGCCTCCTCGTTGGTCTGACCGCAGGTCACAAGCATCATCGGCAGAAGCACAGCCTCAAAGCTCTGCATGAGATGCAGGCAGACATGGTTTGCAGTGATTGGAAGTGCAAGGCGGTAGTTGACCGCAAGCTGTACTATTCCCTCGCTCATATAGAACAGAGGGGTTTTTGAGAGCGCGGTTTCCTCGGTTTTATATTTGTCTTTGAGAAAAATAACCGCAATAAAACAGAAAACCGATGAGGCTATCTCGCCCGCGAGTATGCCGTACAGTGCGGTTGTGGCATCGGGCGAGCTGCCGTTTTGTTCGGCAATTCCCACGAAGGTGAAAACACAGGTAATTCGTATTATCTGCTCGATTACCTGCGCGGCGGCTGACAGACCGTGAAGCTCAAGCCCGACAAAATAGCTGGATATGACGGTGTGCATGCATGCAAAGGGCAGCGAGTATGCGGTTATCACAAGCAGGCTTCCGCACAGATTGCTGCTCAAAAATATTTTTGATATCAGGTTTGCATTCCTGCCTATGATGACGGCTATGACCGCGGAAACGGCGGTGCAGTAAAGAAGCGTCGCGAGGAAATTGACATAGCCTTTATCCTTCTTTTTCTGTGCAAAATAGGCGGCTGTGTATTTGGTGACGGCGGTGGACAGACCGCCCACCGCCACAGCCTGACCGAGGACGCAGATAGGCATAACCATCTGGTACAGTCCAATCTGGCTTGCAGGCATTATTCGCGAGAGATATATGCGGAATATAAAGCCCATAACGCGGCATAGTATGCCGGACAGGGCGAAGATGGCGGTTCCCTTTATTATTGTTTTTGCTGACATTTTTTCTCCGAGGAGGTTGTTTTTAACATTGTATTCCGGGGGAGGGCGATGTATGAGGAATTAACATATTTTGCAGGTGTGTGTTTATGGGGCAAAAAAGGCGGTTTTATTTTATGAGTGTATAAGCTGTTATATTTATGTATATCAGCTCCGTTGTTCGAAGCGAGATGTTCTAAGGGCTCTGATTTATATAATTATATGGTACGCCACCGATGCAAAATCAGCCTTCCATGGCTGTTTGCATCTATTCCGACCTCCATGTCGGAATTGGCTGTGTGTCTCGCAGAGCCCTAAGAACATCTAGGCTTCTCACAAAAGTCGCGATATACATAAATATAACAGCTTATACACGGCAAAGATTTGCAGCCTGTTTTGACGCGATTGTATCATCGTGCTTATACACAGCGAAGATTTGCAACTTGTTTTAATAGCCATATCTACAGATTAAATTATTGAAAAGAGGCGGCTGGTAGGGTAATATTATTTATATGAAAATAGTATGAAATATATTTAGAACAGTAATTCGGAGGTTTTTATGGCAGATACAGTTGTTGTTGGCATGTCGGGGGGAGTGGACTCCTCGGTTACGGCATATCTTTTGAAGGAGCAGGGGTACAATGTTGTCGGTGTGACGATGCAGATTTGGCAGGACGACAAGGAGTCGGAGACGGACTCCTGCTGCGGTATATCGGCGGTGGGCGATGCGAAGCGTGTTGCGGCTAAGATTGGGATACCGCACTATGTTATGAATTTCAGGGACGAATTTAAGGAGAAGGTTATAGATTATTTTAACAGGGAGTATCTTGCGGGAAGGACACCTAATCCGTGCAACGCCTGCAACAGATATATCAAGTGGGAGGCACTTCTTAACAGGGCGCGTTCAATCGGAGCCGACTATGTGGCTACGGGACACTATGCGCGCATTATAAAGCTTCCGAATGGTCGTTATGCGATATCGGCATCGGTGACGGACGCGAAGGACCAGTCGTATGCGCTGTACAATCTGACTCAGGAGCAGCTTGCACACACACTTATGCCGTGTGGGGACTACACAAAGCCCCAGATAAGACAGATTGCATCGGATATAGGGCTTTTGGTGGCGGACAAGCCTGACAGTCAGGAGATATGCTTTATCCCGGACGATGACCATGCGGCATATATCGAGAGGGCGACGGGAATTAAAGTTCCCGATGGAAATTTTGTTGACAAATACGGCAATGTGCTCGGCAGGCACAAGGGCATAACGCACTACACCATAGGTCAGCGCAGGGGACTTGGTCTTGCGATGGGACATCATGTGTTCGTGTCGGAAATCAGACCTGAGACGAATGAGGTTGTGATAGGTGAGAACGGGGATATCTTCTGCAAGAGTCTTATCGCCGATGATGTCAACTATATGGGAGCGTCAAGCCTTGACAATGTGGACTGTATCGGAAAAATCCGCTATGCACACAAGGGAGCGCCTTGTCATGTGACAGAGCGTGCAGGTGGGAGAATAAGAGTGGATTTCGAGACACCGCAGCGCGCAATCACACCGGGACAGGCAGTGGTGCTGTATGCGGACGGATATGTTTTAGGCGGAGGAACGATACTGGGAAAGTGCGATGATTGATTGCAAAGATATTTGTGGCGCAGGACGGCGGCAGGGGAATTATCTTTGCCTGATGTGCAGGAAAGCGAGGCATTGCGAGGCAGCTTATAATCCGGAATTTACGGCTTTACGGCTTAAAAGCTTGATGCCGGGGGTAAGGCGGTAATAAATGAGCTGATTTTCAAAAATATTACCGCCTATAGGAACATTAAAATCAATCAGGCGGTAATGTGCAGTTAAGCATGAAGAAAATGAAGCTTTTTTTACCGCCGCCGGGGGATAGTAGGGCTATCAGGCTGTATAGTGGAAACGCTTGTGTATGATTTCGATACGGAGAGCATAATGAATCTGCAAAATTGAAAGGCTTGAATAAGTGTATTGCAGTGAAAACTAAGGAGAATTAAATCGAGATGGCTAATTCTAATGAAAACCAGAGCCTGTATATAGGAAATATATTAAAGCATGAGCGAATCACAAGGGGCTTGAAAGCGGAAGATGTATGTTCCGGTATATGCACGGTAAAAGCTTGATAAATCGGATATGCAAGTTATGTGAATTTTCATATAGAGAAATAAAAATTATAAACTGGAGGAAAGATTAATGAGAAGATACCAAGGAATAGGTAGACGTATGGCGGCTGTGACAATGGCGACGGTTTTTTGTGCTTCAGGTCTTGCCGGGTGTGCTAAAAATGACGACGGACAGAAAACGTCGGAGAGTCTGAAGGAGTCGCAGAATACAACTGAAAATACTTCAAGTGCGGACAGCAAAGATGACGGCAGTCAGGCGGCAACGGAGGACGACGCGCAGAATATTCCTGCCGACGGTGCAAAGATGCAGGCAAAATGGCTGACAATAGACGACGGCGGTGTAGAAAAAAAGCTCGCATCGCTTGTGGGAGACACGCTTTACTGGGCGGAGTGGGACTTCAATCTCGAGGAGAAGAGGGCAGAAAATCAGAAGGTCTCCTACATGAAAGCCGGAGGGGAGAGACATGAGATATTTGCGGACGATGAGGTGCTTTTAAGAGATTTTTTGTAAGTGCCGACGAGAGCAAAATATGCTATCTGTATAAGGGTGACGATGATACCATGGGAATAGAGTTTGACAGCCTTGACAAGTCAAGCGGTGAGACGGCGGTGCTTTCCACGCTGGATATCACGGACGAAAAGGTTTTGGACGAGCTTGTCTCCAATGCGGTTTTGGACGGCGTGCTTGGCGACGACGGCGTTTTATGGCTGCTCAACTCGGATAATACGCTGTTAAAGATGGGTGAGGAGACACAGACCTGGCAGTGCGACGGGGACGGGCTTATTGCGCTTGACGGTGCGGTGTATGCGTATGGCGTGGACGGAAGCAAATTTACACTGTATAACGCCGATGGAATGAATGTGGCTGCCGTATACGATTTTGAGGCTGAGGGAATTATAAAAAATTCAAACAGCATTGCAGAGGGCGGATATGTAGGCAGAGGTGACAGCGTTGACATAAGTGTGCTCGGCGGCAACGGAAGCGAGTTCTATGTGATGTGCGGTGACGATGTCTATACCTACACTTACAATAATGCGAAGCTTGAAGCGCAGAGCAGTATCTCTCTTGAAAAGTCGGGCATGGATAACAGGACGATTTCCCAGATGGGAAGAAGCGGCAACAGATATTATGTGTATGCCGATGTAACGGACGGCGAAGTCTTGTTGTTCTTGTGGAAAATCTGAACGACCTCAAGAACAAGGTTGAGCTTGCATGTATTTCAACCTATGCAAAGGATCTTGAAAAATATGTGGGTACATATAACAAATTCAGCGATAACTATTATGTAGAGATTAAGTCCTATGATTTCCGTGAGGACAGGTCACAGTTCAATCTCGACCTTGTAAGAGGCGAGGCTGCGGACTGTTTCCTGTTAAACGGTGTAGCGCTCAATACATTGATGGGTACGAACTCACTTGAGGAGCTTACCCCTTACTATGAGTCGAGT
>CAMEEX010000185.1 GCA_945915235.1 uncultured Clostridia bacterium
TCAGACAGGACGAGCGCGTGGTTGCAATGGAAAAGACCAATATCAAGTTCGTAACGCCGGAGGATATAGCAGATGTAATTGACTTTGCGAGTATAGATGTATCTTTTATATCACTCACAAAGGTACTTCTGCCGGTGCGTGCCCTGTTAAGGGACGACGGAGAGATTGCCGCACTCATCAAGCCACAGTTTGAGGCGGGCAGGGAGAAGGTCGGCAAAAAGGGCGTTGTCAGGGACAAGGAGGTTCATGTGGAGGTTATTGAGAATGTCACGGCTTTCGCCTCCGCAAACGGATTTATACCTCTCAATCTCGAATTTTCTCCGATAAAGGGACCTGAGGGCAATATAGAGTACCTTCTTCATCTGAGAAAGAGTGAACAGGCACCGGACGGACTGCCTTTTAACATTCGTGAAATTGTTGAAAAAGCGCATGAGATGTTGTAATATACAGTAAATCGTAACTATACAGAAGGGTAAGGCTACAGGGATGGAAAAATTTTTTGTTGTCACCAACACTGCAAAGGACAGGGATTTTGTTTTTACCAACAGTATAATAGATTATTTAAAATCAAAGGGTAAAACCTGCTACACCCAGCCCGTAGAGGCAGTGAACAATACAAACTATAATTATACCAACGCAGATATGGTTCCGGCTGACACGGACTGCGTAATCGTTCTTGGCGGCGACGGAACATTGATACAGGCGGCGAGAGATTTAAGCCAGCTTGAACTCCCGCTTCTTGGAATAAATATAGGAACTCTTGGTTTCTTGGTTGATATCGACAGGGATCAGGCTTTTCCTGCAATCGACTGTGTGCTCGCCGGGGACTATGAGATTGACGAGCGTATGATGCTCGAGGGGAAAGCGTACAGAAACGGAGAGCTTATTTATACCAATGTAGCGCTCAATGACATAGTAATTAACAGAAGTGGAGCATTGCGTGTAATAGATTTTGATATTTTTGTGAATGACGAATATCTTACCTCATACACAGCCGACGGACTCATCATATCTACACCTACCGGGTCGACGGCGTACAACCTCTCCGCAGGAGGACCGATTGCACAGCCGAATTCGGAGCTTATAATACTCACTCCGGTCTGTCCGCACAAGATTAATCAGAGAAGTATTATTTTAGACTCCTTCGATGAAATCTGTGTCAAGATGAGCAAGAGCCGCTCAAATCAGGAGGAGAGAGTCGCATCATTTGACGGCGAGCTGCACACGAACCTGATTTCCGGCGACAAGGTTATCATCACAAGGGCTCCTAAGAAGGCTAAGATTGTTAAGACCAGCAAACTCAGCTTCTTTCAGGTGCTTGGAAAGAAAATGAGTGTTATATAGATTGATAGACCCACAATATGAACAGAAAGCGGGGATTTGAAAATGAAGGCAGAGCGTCACGCCAAGGTTATTGAACTGATACGCAAATACAATATCGAGACACAGGAGGAACTCGCCGACAGACTCAACAGCGAGGGATACAATGTGACTCAGGCAACGGTTTCGAGGGATATAAGGGAGCTGAAGCTCACGAAGGTATCGGACGGAACAGGCAGACAGAAATATGTCGCCCTCGATGGCAAGGACAGCTCTATGAGTGACAAGTTCATTCGTATCCTGAAGGAGGCGTATGTATCTGTGGATATGGCACAGAACATTCTTGTTGTCAAGACGGTTTCAGGCATGGCGATGGCTGTTGCTGCTGCAATAGATGCGATGCCGTGGCCGGAGCTTGTCGGATGTATTGCCGGGGACGATACGATAATGTGTGCTGTCAGAACGGTTGAGGATACGAGAAATCTTATGGATAAAATACATAAGCTTGTAAAATCATAATTTACGGGGGATACCCTTTTTGCAGAGAGTTCTGTCAGAAGGAGGAAATATATGTTAATTAATTTACATGTCAAGAATTTAGCCCTCATCGACGAGGCAGATGTCTTTTTCGATGAAGGACTAAACATTCTTACAGGTGAGACAGGAGCGGGAAAGTCAATCCTGCTCGGCTCAATCAATCTTGCTCTCGGAGCCAAGGCTTCGCGCGATATGCTCGGAAAGCACGGTGACTACGCGAGCGTCGAGCTTCTGTTTCAGGTTGATGATTCTACGGTGTCGGCACTCGCCGCGAAAGATATCTTTGTCACAGACAATCAGGTTCTGATTTCCAGAAAATTTACAGAAAACAGAAACATTATGAAAATTAACGGTGAGAACGTGACACTTGCCACGGTGCGGGATATCACGTCACTTTTGATAGATATACACGGACAGCATGAACATCAGTCATTAATCTATCCGGCCAATCATCTGAAAATCCTTGACCGATATGCAAGACATGAGCTCAAGGCCGCCATGAAGAATTATGTCGGTCTGTACAATGACTACAGGGAGCTCGAGGGTAAACTTGGTGAGTTTAATATGGACGAGGAGGAGAGAAAGAGAACCCTCGATTTCCTCGAGTATGAGATAAACGAGATTGAAGCTGCCAATATTCTGCCGGGCGAGGACGAGAGCCTCGAGGCGCAGCACCGCAGAGCAAAAAATTCAAGGCGGATAGCGGACGCACTCGGCGAGGCTGAGGAGTGCATTAACGCTGACAGCGGCGAGAATGCCATATCACTGATAGGCAGGGCTTACAAGGCGGTGAGTGAGGTGGTTCAGTACGATGCAGCCATTGAGGGACTGTCATCACAGCTCTCGGACATAGAGAGCCTGGTGTCGGATTTCGGGCGCGATCTGTCATCGTACATTGCGGATCTTGAGTTCGACGAGGAGGAGTACTCGAAGTTAGAGGAGAGACTTGATATAATCAACAATCTCAAGGCAAAGCACGGCGGAAGCATAGAGAGCGTTCTGGCTGCGCTTGAGTCAAAACGCCAGAAGTATGATTTTTTGAATGAATATGAATATAACAGAAAAAAAGTGACAGAGGAGCTGGAAAATGCACATAATAAGCTTGTGAAGGCTGCTGAACAGATAAGGGAGATAAGAAAGAAATCCGCCCTGCAGCTTGAAGGCGAGATAAGGCAGGCTCTTTTAGAGCTGAACTTCTTAAGCGTTGATTTTAAAATTGATTTCAAACCGCTCGAGAAGCCGTCAGCCACGGGAATGGATCATGTTGAGTATCTTATCTCGGTTAATCCGGGCGAGGAGCCAAAGCCTCTTGCCAAGGTGGCATCGGGCGGTGAACTCTCGAGAATAATGCTCGCAATTAAGACTGTTCTTGCAGACCAGGACGAGATCGATACACTCATATTCGATGAGATAGACACCGGAATAAGCGGAAGGACGGCACAGATGGTGGCGAACAAGCTCGACAGGATTTCCGCAAGCCGCCAGGTAATATGTATCACCCATCTTCCGCAGATTGCGGCGATGGCGAAGAAGCACTTTGGAATAATAAAGTCCATCAAGGATAACAAGACCGTCACCTCGATAACGGAGCTCGACTATGAGGGCTCGGTCATGGAACTTGCACGAATGTTAGGCGGTGATATGATTACCGATACAGCCGTGTCTAACGCAAAGGAGCTTAAAAAATATACACCATAATCTTCATGTTTAAAAAAAAGTATGTGTTGCATACTAAGACCATGCAGAAAATTCTTTTATTTTGTATAAGAAAGGAGTTGTCATGGAAAGAGTATGCGCTGAAGGCAGAAAAACATACAGAAGGTTTCTCGTATGGCTGCTCGCCATGGGAATTGTCGGGTGTGCAGCCTATTATATATATGCAGTGAGGAATTTTATTCCTGATACGATCAATCTCAACAGAAATTCGGTGGAGAAGCTGAATTTCAACCTTCCGTTCATTGGAACGGTCGAGCAGAACTGCGTCAATGACGACGAAGGTGAGGCTGTTCAGGCTTATGCGACGTCAGTGAGTGCGGTCAACGTCAACCTGCTTGACACACTGAGTATCAATACGGGGGAGAGCGGAAACTACAGCCTCGATTTCAGGCTGTTCGGGCTGATAAACCTCAAGAATGTGCGGCTGAACGTCTGCGACGAGGTGCTTATCATACCATGCGGCATACCGGTGGGAATATATATTGAAACAAAAGGCGTCATGGTAGTCGATATCGGTGATATCACGCTCCCTGACGGAACCGTAAGGTGCCCGGCGTCGGAGATACTGTGGCCCGGAGATTACATTGTCAAGATTAACGGAGTGAATGTCGATACGAAGGAGCAGCTTGTACAGGAGCTCTCAGCAGTCTCAGTGACGGGCAGGGAGCAGGTAACTGTCGGACTGTACCGCAACGGAAGATATATGGAGGTGCGCGTTTCACCCGTCATAGATGAGAACGGCAATGCAAAAATCGGCACATGGGTGAGGGACGACTGCCAGGGGCTCGGGACATTGACCTATATTGACAAGGACGGACGCTTTGGTGCGCTCGGCCATGGGATAAGCGATGTCGATACGGGTAAGCTCGTAAACTCGGCAGGCGGAAGGCTCTACTGTGCAAAAATATGGTCTATAGTAAAAGGAAAGTCGGGGACTCCCGGCGAGGTGGTGGGCTCCATAAACTACAGCCCCGACTACTTTCTCGGCAAAATCGAGTACAATACCGAGATAGGCATATACGGCACCTGCCATGAGAACATATACAAATATATTGACAGCTATGCGCTTCCCGTGATTTACAAGCAGGAGGTAAAAAAGGGCAGGGCATATATAAGAAGCTTTATAGACGGGACGGTGCGCGATTATGAAATATACATTACCGGCGCTGATATGTCCAACAGCAATGTCAACAAGGGCATATCCTTCACCGTGACCGACAAGGAACTGCTCGAGAGCACGGGCGGGATTGTTCAGGGCATGTGAGTGAGTTATAATTAGGACAACACAGGAAATCCAGTAAAATCAAGGGTTTGCGGTGTCTGTCCTTTTTTTATTGACCAGTAAAAGCGGACAAAAATATGTAAAAGTGAAAAATGCAAGGGAGGAACGTGGGTATGGCAAGTAAGAATGTGAGGAGAATGAAGGTGTATGACCAGAGTGGATATCAGTACAAGGATACACTGACTATTATGATGAAGGGGCAGTGGCTTAAGGAATTTGGCTTTTGTCAGGGAACACAGATTGAAGTACATTGCGAGGATGGCAAGCTGACGATTACTAAGGTTGGTGGAGGTGATATGGAACCGTCTATTGCATA
>CAMEEX010000186.1 GCA_945915235.1 uncultured Clostridia bacterium
GAAGGATAATGAGAAAACTGATTGGGCGCGTGTGCGCCATCGCAACCGCGGCGGTTGTGCTCGCGGGAAGTGTTATGTCGGGGCTTTCGTGCAGAGTGTACGCCTCCGACGATAAGGGGCTGGTTGCGGCAGCCACACAGCAGCCGTTCCGTGTGCTCTCGGCGCAGGAGATGGTTCAGGAGATGGGAGCCGGGTGGAACCTTGGAAACACGATGGACGGACATACGGGCTTTACACCGAACGAGACGCTGTGGCAGCATGTTGAGACGACGAAGCAGGTCATAAAGACCGTGCATGACAACGGCTTTAACACGATAAGAATACCTGTGACCTGGGGAACGATGATTGATGACGAGAACGGCTATGCGATAAATGACAAATGGCTGAGCCGTGTTCAGGATATCGTGGACTACTGCGTCGAGCAGGATATGTATGTCATCGTGAACATACACCACGACGGTGCCGAGCAGACCGGGTGGCTTAGAATAGCCTCGGACGATTTTGACTCCGTCAAGGAGAAGTACGAGGCAGTGTGGAAGCAGATTGCACAGAGATTTAAGGACTACGACGAGCACCTCATATTCGAGTCGATGAACGAGGTTACGGGACCGGGAAACAATATCCAGTTCGATATGGACAGGGTTATGGAGCTCAACCAGATATTTGTGGACACAGTCAGGGGAACGGGCTCTAATAACGCATACAGGTGGCTGTCCGTGCCGGGAAGGTACACCAATATCACCAACACGACGCAGTACGATTTCAGGCTGCCGGAGGATACGGTCGAGAACAGGCTGTTTTTGTCGGTTCACTACTACAACTGGCTGTTCGGACTCGCAGAGAACACGACCTACACCGAGTGGACGAAGGATATGACCGATGAGCTCGTGGCTGAATTTGCACAGCTTGAGAAGTTCACCTCGCAGGGCGTTCCGGTCATTGTGGGCGAGTATGGTGCCATTGACAAGAGAAATGAGGCTGACAGAGCCTACCACTACGAGGTTGTCAACCGAATCTGCAACACGGGAATGATTGTTGCGTGCTACTGGGATAACGGCGAGTACGACCTGACAAAGGAGCCTACGGACTACAACTTCACACTCATTGACAGGGAGACCTGTGAGCCTGTATATCCGGATCTGATTGCGGCGATACTCAGAGGAAAATATCTTGACGGACCTTCCGACTGCTCCGATTTGAGCAAGGGAACCGAGATAATTCCGATTACGGATTTTGAGCTTGAGAAGGAAGAACTGTGCATTGAGGTCGGGGCACTTTACGAGACCTCTGTGAAGAATGTTCTTCCTGAGAACACGAACGACATAGTGCTGTGGAAAACCGATGACCCTTCCGTTGCGACGGTCTATGACGGACGTATCCGCGCGAGAGGCATAGGAACCACCACTATAACAGCCTACAGCCAGAAGGACGGTTACAGCAATAGCATGACTGTGACGGTCATAGCACAAAAGGGAGCTGAGGATATCGAGCTTTCCGTGCCTGAGCAGCTTGAGCTCGGCACTGACTCCTACACCTATATCGGAGCGCAGACAAACGATGCGGGGGAGTATTTTACATACCGCTCCTCAAACGAGGCCATAGCTACGGTGTCGAGAACCGGCAAGGTGCTCGCAAAGTCGGACGGAGTCGCATACATAACGACGACGGCTGCCACGGGAAAGAGCGCGACGACGAGAGTGGTGGTTGGACACAAGGCGGGGGCAAATGAGATATCACTTGCCGTGAACGTGTACTACAACGACAATGACCACTCATTTTTCTCAAACGAGTACGGCAAGCCTATCACGGTGTCGGGTGACGGAACCTACACGCTCACCTTCAACTGCGAGGAAGATTTGTCCGACGATGCCGCAAAGGCGGGTGTCGACAGCTTGAGCAGGATGACAGCCATATATATCAAGGATCACGATGTCACACTCGGAGAGGCAAAGAAGTCAAAGCTTACGAGCTGCAACATCATGTATGACAAAGTCGTCGTGGACGGGGTTGAACTTACGGTGACACAGACGGAGCCTAAGAGAGCGCTCAAATCCTCCGGGATATTCGATACCAACGACCCGATAAATTCATGGGACGGTTCAATGGTCGAGGAGGTCGTTGTCAAGAAGCATGTGGCTGACTTTACGACCGTTGAGAACCCTAAGACCGTTGAGATTACATTCACACTCTCGGATATGGAGTTCGAGAGCTCTGAGGATACGCAGGACACTGCAGTTGATGTTGATTACATGGAGCTTGAGGTCGTTGACAACGAGGACGGAACCTATAATATAATTGCAACCGTGGCTCCGGTAGAAGCCAACGAGAAAATATATTTTGCATCGGCAGATGAGGCTGTCGCAGCGATAGCAGAGCCTACGGTCCAGATAAGTGACGGCAAAGCGGTTGCAGTTGCAAAGGCACTTAAAATCGGCGGTTCGGTGATCACGGCATACACTGAGAGCGGAGTGTCGGTGAGCATACTGCTGGGAGTGTCGTGCATAGAAGAGTATGTGTCGGATGCTGACTCTGTCGGCGACATAATTCCTGCACCTGAGATGGACATTAAGCATGAGGAGCCGACGCAGGAGGTGACTGAGACGGAGAGCGAGAGCACGACGCAGGCGGCAACACAGGAGACCAGCACGCAGGAGCCGACCACCGAAGCGCAGCCTGCCTCATCGGGGGCAACGGTCAGCACGATGACGGCGGTTATCATAATTGCGGTAGTCGTGCTCGCAGCGGGAGTGGTTGTGTTCATAGCATTAAAACCTAAGAAAAACAAGGACTCACAGAGCAAAGGATAGCTGTGATTGAGGGCTGTTTCCTTGACAATACCAACGGCATAACTTATAATTTATCTTAATAAAAAGATGCGAAATCGAGCCGGCTTCGAGAGTCAGACTTAAAAAGCTGACGATTTTGGTGCGGCTCGTAAAACGCACCGGGTCGGGGGATATGATGGAAACAGTTCTTATTGCAGATGATGAAAAGAATATACGAGAAGGCATAAAATACATAATAGACTGGGAGGCACTCGGTTTTACGGTCTGTGGCGAAGCCGCCAACGGTGAGGAGGCTTTGAAGCAGATTTACGAGCTGCAGCCCGGTCTTGTTCTTTTGGACATCAAGATGCCTAAGCTGTCGGGGCTCGAGGTGGTCGAGAATGCGAGGGAGCACGGCTTTGCCGGAAAATTTATAGTTCTGAGCGGCTTCTCGGATTTCAAGTTTGCACAGACTGCAATCAGGCTCGGCGTGGACAATTACATCACCAAGCCTATTGACGAGGACGAGCTTGCGGAGGCGGTAAAGAGAATCGGCGAGCAGATTAAGTCGGACAAGGAAAGCGTGTCACACAACGAACATTATAAAAATAAGGCGAAGAAAGAACTTCTGCACGACCTTGTGAGAAATGAGCTTGACAGTGACATGTTCTCTCCGCAGGAGCTCGGGCTGGTCGCGCCGGTGTATCAGGTTGTGCTGTATGAGAACTTTGATATTGAGAAGGGTGTGAACATGCCGTACCAGTTTTCGGAGCTTTTGAAGGTGACGAACAACGGAAGCCAGACCTTCGAGCATTTCATGGACGACGAGTACAACGTGATAATTCTGAAGGGAAGCTTTGCGATAGAGAAGTTCGAGCGCTTCATCGAGCACTACGAGAGCACGCCGCCGCAGAAGGGCAGCCCGATGGACACGCTCTTTATAGCCTACGGTCGTCCGGTGAATGAGCTTTTTGACGTGCACATATCGTATTCCGACGCATACACGCTGATTAAGAGACGTTTTTTCTGCATAGAGGGTCAGCATACGCTCGGCTATGAGGAGCTGCCGCACGTCAGGGAGGTGCTTGAGGACTTTGACAAGTCGAGGATAACTGATTACTGCACGCAGATAACTGACTATATCCAGACCTTTTCAAGGCGCAAGGTTGCCGAGGCGCTGTACAGCATCGAGGAGTATCTGTACAATGTCGACGCTCCAATCAGACAGGTGAAGCTCTTCCTTACGGACTTGTTTTTGCAGATTAAGGAGAACATCAATCGCATATACAGCAACAACAGCTTCGCGTTCCCGCAGAACTCGGAGATTATTGAGTACATATCATCGAGATTTTACATGTATGACATTATCGAGTACATTTCAAAGCAGCTCGACATGATCATGAACAGCATGGGAAGCTCGTCTAGGGAGAGCGTCCTCGACGATGTCCTGCACTATATCGACCACAACTATGCGACCAACATCAAGCTCGAGGTCATCGCCTCTCTTTTTGGCTACAACAGCGCATATCTTGGCAAGATATTCAACAAGAACGTGGGCGAGAGCTTCAACTCCTACGTCGACAAGGTGAGAATTGACCACGCCATAGAGCTTCTCATGGACAACAAGCTCAAGGTGTACGAGATTGCGGAGCGCGTCGGCTACAAGAACGTGGACTACTTCCACAAGAAGTTCAAGAAGTATGTCGGGGTGAGCCCGGCGGAGTATAGGAATAAGAAGAGTGAGGAGTAGGCGGAGTTATTTATGGGGTGTGAGGGCAAATAGGCATTAGTGTTTTGAATGTATAATGGGATATATTTATGCGTTCCGGCTCCGATTGTGCGAAGCAAGATGTTCTAAGGACTCTGTCATATCTATTGAAAACGTCCGCCACCGATGCAAAATCAGCCTTCCATGGCTGTTTGCATCTATTCCGCCCTCCATGGCGGAATTGGCTAGGGCGTGAACAGAGTCCTAAGAACATCTAAGCTTCTCCCAAAAGTCGCGAAACGCATAAATATATCCCATTATACATGGCGAAGTTTTTTGCCTATTTGCCATCAATATCTTTTGAGATATAAAATTGAGAAGGGTTGAACGCTTCACTTTCAAACTTGTTTGTTGGTGGCAGTACAGCGGGCAATGTTTGTAGTATGCAGGAGGATAAAAATGAAGATTGGAACATGTGTAAGGGGAGAAAACTTAATTTCTGCGTTGCCTTCAATAATTAATAATGGATTTGAAACGGTCGAGGTTTATTTTGACAGGGGCTTAAACGGAACTGATTTAGTGACATTGTCTCAGGAGGCTAAAGAGATTGCCGAGGACAAAATATCATTTACATGTATTGGAGTATATGTAAATCC
>CAMEEX010000187.1 GCA_945915235.1 uncultured Clostridia bacterium
CCTTTTGGCGTGTGAGGGAACCAGCAGAAGGGAGTTCGGTGCTTACAGCAGGATAACGGACGCATCGCCGAAATATGTGATGTCGCTCGATAAGATTGACATGAGCCATGATGGAATTGTTCACATGAATATCATAGATTTTTTGCTCAGAAGAACGGATTTGATGCTGACATAGTACCTGATTTCCCCGTAAACAGCGGGTTCTCTCTACAATGGATTGCCTTTTTTGGCGGTGACTGCTACGATGAAGCCATCAAAACACAGGAGGCTGTGTTCATGGATAAGAAGAAAACAGGTATCCTCATAAAGGAAGCGAGAATTAAGAAAAATTATACGCAGAGTGAGCTTGGCAATCTGCTCGGCGTGACAAACAAGGCGGTGTCGCGCTGGGAGAACGGCGACAGCTTCCCGGATATAGGTATACTGGAAAATCTGTCAGGCATTCTCGATTTGAAAATTCAGGATATTGTTGTGGGAGAGATAAGTGAAGACGAGAGTGGCGGCAAAAGGGAAAATATCATCACCGAGGTTATCAGAATGGCAAAGCTGCAGGAAAAGTCCAGGCAGAAGAGAATTATCCTTTATCTCGGCGGCGGTATATGTCTGCTGTTGTACAGTGGCATGTTTAACTACATGTGTACAGCAGAGGAGGAATTGCAGATGTACATTGTCAGAACAGTTGCGGTGCTTGTGATGATGGGCTGTGCATTGCTTGGATTTTCTTTTTTACGGCGGAGGATTTATGGAGGAAATGATGTATGAAAATAGTGTTGGCGTCGGTGCCGGTGAGAAACAGGGACATAGATTTTAATTTACAGACCATAATAGACTATATGAAAAAATACAGTGGGAAGGCTGATTTGATATTGTTCGGTGAGTCGGTCCTGCAGGGCTTTGACTGTCTGTGCTGGAATTATGAAGAGGACAGGCAGATGGCGGTCGAGCTTGGGGCTGACTGCATATTGAGAGTACGCGGGGCGGCAAAGGAGTGCGGGATTGCCGTGTCCTTCGGGTTTATTGAGCGCGAGGGAGAGGTTTTGTACAGCAGCCAGATATTTATAGGAAAAGCTGGTGAGATTGTAAATCTGTTCCACCGCGTGAGTGTGGGTTGGAAGGAGTACACGAGGACGGACGGGCATTACCGCGAGGGAGAAAAATTTGAAAAATTCCAATATGAAGGAAAAAGCTTTGCGACAGGCTTGTGCGGCGACCTGTGGACGGACGGCAGACCGGAGGAGATGAACAGGCTGGGCGCGGACGTTGTGCTGTGGCCTGTATGGTGCGATTATTGTGCCGATGAATGGAACAGCACCGCGAAATATGAGTATGTGGAACAGGCGGCGCTATGCGGGGAAAAGGTGCTGTTCGTAAATCCGTTTTGTGTGGACTTGGATAGCGGGGAGGAACATGCCGGAGTTGCAGCGTATTTCAGGAACGGAGCTATTGAGGCGGAGTTGCCGGTTAATGATTGCGGGTGCCTGATTGTGGAAGTGTAAATTGAAAAAAATAATTAAAAATGAGCAGGAGCGTTTAAGCCCGGTTTTTGTGATGTATGTCACGGGAGCCGGGCTTGATTTATGGCGATTGGACGCTTGCTTCAGCCGGGGATTTCTGCAAAGCATAATTCTTTTTTGGAAAAAATACATATTTTATTTTGATTTGATGATAATAAGCAATAATGCCTGTATATATTTTTGCCCGGATTAATATGCGGCGGTAATATTGTTAAAACGGCTTTGGAATACGTCAGGAAAAATAGAAAGTTGTAAATGATTGAATTTGATTGGGAACCACATGATAAATGAATAAAATTGACAAAAAAGACAACTTGCATGTCTCTAAACACGCATAAAACGTCAAAATGCACAAAAAATAATTGCATTTTTGTGAATTAGTACGATTGATTATGAACGAATTTGATTGTAAAATGAAATCATCAAAAACGGAGAGAGGAGGACGGAAGATGATTTACACTGTGACCTTCAATCCCTCACTCGACTATATAGTGGGGGTAGAAGATTTTAAACTGGGTGCGACGAACCGCACCTCATACGAGCAGATGCTTGCGGGCGGCAAGGGAATTAACGTATCGTATGTTTTGAAAAATCTTGGTTTTGAGAGCACGGCACTCGGATTTATGGCAGGGTTTGTCGGTGAAGAGTTAAAGAGAAGAATTACGGCGGACGGAATCAACGCGGATTTTCTTGAGCTTGAGAGCGGAGTGTCGAGAATCAATGTTAAACTGAAAAGCATCGACGGCACTGAGATTAACGGCATGGGACCTGACATAGCGGCTGACAAGGTTAAGGCGCTGAGGGATAAGATTAATAAGCTACAGGCAGGCGATATTCTTATCCTTGCCGGAAGCATTCCGCAGTCGATGCCGGATACCATCTACATGGATATCATGGCAGATTTGCAGGGGAAGGGCGTTGACATAGTGGTCGACGCGACGAGGGATCTGCTTATGAATGTCCTTTCCTACAAGCCATTTTTAATCAAGCCGAACAATCACGAGCTCGGCGAGATATTCGGAGTGGAGCTTAGGACGAGAGCTGAGGTAGTACCTTATGCGAGGAAGCTTCAGGAGAAGGGCGCAAGAAATGTTCTGGTGTCCATGGCAGGCGAGGGTGCTGTGCTCATCGATGAGAACGGGCAGGAGTACATGAGCGAGGCGCCTAAGGGCAAGGTTGTGAACGCCGTCGGAGCGGGCGACTCGATGGTGGCAGGCTTTGTGGCAGGCTATCTTGAGAAAAAGAATTACGAGTACGCATTCCATAAGGGACTGGCGGCAGGAAGTGCGAGTGCATTCTCGGAGCAGCTTGCGACCAAGGCGGAGGTCGAGGAGCTTCTTGAAGAAATAGAATGTAAATAAAAGCAGAGACCGTCAAATAAAAAGTATAAAAGTGAAGTATTTAGTAAAATGTGCTAAATAAAGATAATGAAGGTAAAAAACTGGAGTGACAACTACACGTCGTGCAGCGAAAGCATGGCGGGAAATGGAGGAGTTATGAGGATTACGGATTTGCTTGACAAGAGAAGCGTGATGCTTGGGGCAGCACCTTCCGACAAGAAGCAGACGCTTGAGCAGGCGGTTGCACTCATGGCTAAGAGCGGGAAGATAGCCGACGAGGAAGCCTACAAAAGACAGGTTTTTGCAAGGGAAGAGGAGTCTACGACGGGAATTGGCGAGGGAATAGCCATTCCGCACGGCAAGTGCGATGCAGTGACTAAGCCGGGACTTGCGGCGATGGTTATACCGAACGGAGTCGATTTTGAGTCGCTCGACGATGAGCCGGTCACACTTCTTTTTCTTATAGCGGCGCCGAACACGAAGGACAATGTGCATCTCGATGTGCTCAGTAAGCTCTCGGTTATGCTTATGGATGAGGAGTTCACAGCAAAACTCAGGGCGGCAAAGAGCGTTGACGAGTTCATGCAGATAGTTGACGATGCCGACTCGGAGAAGGCGGGTATCGACGAGAGACTTAAAACCGACGAGGGAAAGGTGAGCAAAATTCTTGCCGTGACCTCATGTCCGACGGGCATAGCACACACCTACATGGCTGCCGAGGGACTTGAGAAGGCTGCTTCAAAGGCAGGCTGCACGATTAAGATTGAGACGAGAGGCTCCGGCGGCGCAAAGAATGTTCTCACGAATCAGGAGATTGCCGATGCCGACTGCATCATCGTGGCGGCGGACGCGAAGGTTCCGATGGAGAGATTTGACGGAAAGCATGTCATACAGTGTCAGGTTTCGGACGGTATCAGCAAGGCAGATGAGCTTATCGAGAGAGCCTTAAAGCAGGACGCACCGATATTTAAGGCGGGAAATCACACCGAGGAGACGGTGCAGAGCAAGGGAAAGAAGGACGGCTTCGCGCACAGAATATATATGCAGCTTATGAACGGTGTATCACATATGCTTCCGTTTGTCGTGGGCGGCGGTATTCTCATCGCGATAGCATTTCTGATTGACGGACAGAGCGTTGACATCAATCTTCTATCGGCGGCAGAGAGAGCCAACTTTGGTACGATTACACCTGCGGCGGCATTTTTTAAGGGAATAGGCGACGTGGCATTCGGGCTTATGTTACCTGTTCTGGCGGGCTTCATCGCGGAGGCGATAGCCGACAGACCCGGACTTGCACTCGGCTTTGTGGGCGGCATGATTGCGGCAAACGGAAAATCCGGCTTCCTTGGAGCACTTGCTGCAGGATTTTTGGCAGGTTATGTGATTTTACTTTTAAAGAAGATTTGCGATAAGCTGCCGGAGAGCCTTGAGAAGCTTGCACCTGTGCTTTTCTACCCGGTATTCGGTATCCTGATAATGGGCGCCGCAATGAATTTTGTGGTCGAGCCGGTCATGGGAGCCATCAACACGGGACTCAATTCAGGGCTCGCGAGCATGAGCGGCACGAGCAAGGTTTTACTTGGCTTTATCCTCGGAGCTATGATGTCTGTAGATATGGGCGGACCTTTCAACAAGGCAGCGTATGTATTTGGTACAGCTTCTATCGTGGCAGGAAATTATGATATAATGGCAGCAGTTATGATAGGCGGTATGGTTCCGCCATGTGCCATCGCGCTTGCGACAATAATTTTCAAGGACAAGTTCACGAAGGAGGAGAGACAGTCAGGACCGGTCAACTTCATCATGGGACTCGCGTTCATAACGGAGGGAGCAATCCCTTACGCAGCCTCCGACCCGCTCCATGTACTCCCGGCCTGCATAATAGGCGCAGGAATATCGGGCGCATTATCCGAGGTATTTAACTGTACCCTCATGGCACCACACGGCGGAATTTTCGTATTCCCAGTAGTAGGCAACGCCCTGATGTACCTCGTAGCCCTGGTAATCGGAACAACAGTTTCCACCGTATTACTCGGTTTATTTAAAAAGAAGATAGCATAAAAATTTAAAGGTTATTTTATCTACCATGCTACTTTACTTTAACTACAATTCTAAAATCTAAACTAAAATTGTTTAATAATAAATAATTTTATAAAGTAACTTTACTCAACTTTCCCAGCAGATATTTCCGAATAAGGCCTGAATAAATGCGGCTT
>CAMEEX010000188.1 GCA_945915235.1 uncultured Clostridia bacterium
CTTACAAACATGCGGTCAATCTTTATCTCGTTTACGTCAAGTTTCTTTAGATACCCCATGCTGGCATACCCGGTTCCGAAATCATCGATGGATATCTCTATACCTGCCGCCCTCCATCTGACGAAGATATCTCCAAAATGTTCATTTCCCTGAAGCTGCACCGACTCAGTAATCTCAATGGTCAGAGCGCTCCCGGGCACTCCCGTGCGCCTTAAAACCTCAAGAACATTTTCGGCTATCCTCTTCTCTCTAAGCTGAACTGCTGAAAAATTAACGCTTATACGGAAGTCATCCACTTCCTCTCTCCACTTTTTGCACTGCCTAAGCGCTGTTTCAAGCACCCACATTCCTACCGGATTTATCAATTCCGACTGTTCAAGCAGTGGAATAAATTCATCCGGATATACTTCTCCGCGGTTTTGCGAATGATATCGCAGCAATGCTTCAGCACCATAAACCTGATAATTTCCGGTTTTTACCTGTGGCTGATAGCACAGATAAAATCCTTCACAGCCATTGTTGACGCTCTGCTGCATCTCATCAAGAAACTGCAAAGATTTAATTCTGCTCTCAAGATCCTGCCGTGAAAAGAACGATATTGTTCCTATTCCGCTGCCCTTTGCCTTCTCAAAGGTCATCTCAGCGCAGGCATACAGATTGTTCTCATCGCCGAACATTTCCCTGTTGTCAGGCACAACGCCCGCAGAGATAGTACATACGTCAGACAGCTCTGCCGAGAGCCTGTCGTACACCTTACGCACCTCGTCCTCGTCCTCCACGTCAAGATACAATGCAAAGCAGTTGTTTTCCACATGCCAGATATTCTGTGGCAGCACATTACGCTCAAACAACTCGGCACATTTTTTTATAACCCTGTCTCCGTAGCTTCTTCCATGCTTCAGATTGATATTCGCGAGGTTGTCTATGCCTGCAAGCATCAGATATCCAGAATTTCTTTCAAGAAGTCCCTCCTGCAAATCCGTCAACAGCTTGTTCTTGTTAAACAGCTTAGTGAGCGGATTATACAGATATCTTAACTTTCTGTCGGAAACCATGCCAATCATAACAAACGGATTTCCCTTGTCATCATCTATCACGGTTCCC
This sequence comes from uncultured Clostridia bacterium, assembly GCA_945915235.1. Lineage (GTDB taxonomy): Bacteria > Bacillota > Clostridia > Lachnospirales > Lachnospiraceae > CAG-882. The sequence continues at coordinate 1,105 of CAMEEX010000188.1, forward strand.
CTGCAGCTTATCCACACAACCTCCCCGTCCCGGTTGAGCCATCTATAATTCATATTGTGAGTCTTTTTCCTGCCCTCTATAATAAGCTGAAGGTCATCGTGCAGCGCCTGCCTGTCCGCAGGATATATTATCGCCTCCATCTGTTCGGTTTTGTTCATCAACTGTCCCTTCTCACGAAGCTCATAGGTATCATCTATATCACCGAAGAACCAGTTTTCATCCCTCGCTATATCCCACAGGAAAAGGTACGAGTCCGTAGACTTGGAGATGATGCTCAGCACGTTGAGATAATTCTTAATCCTCTCCTCACAATATACCGGAAATTCCTTCTTCATTCTGTATTTGACATCGTACATCATCTCATCGCTTCTGTTAAAAAGCTGCTCCATGCTCTCGGTGAGCCCTTCACGCACGGAGTATCCACAGGCGATGGACATTCTCATAACCCTGTTCGTATTTTTCTGTTCAATGAGCTTATCCATCTGACCGAGCGCAGCCAGAATTCCGACCTCGTCTCCGGCTTTTATAAGCACGCAGAACTCATCTCCGCCTATTCTGTAGCATTTTCCCAACGGTTTAAATGCACTGCTTATGCAGTCCGCAGCGTCCCTTATAATCCTGTCGCCCTCTATATGTCCGTACCTGTCGTTACACAGCTTAAGGTTATTCACATCTGCCACTATGCACGCAGCATCAGAATTGCCGGCAAACGCCTCGAGTTCACGCGTAAATGCAGACCTGTTCCCAAGCCCCGTGAGAGCATCGACATATGCAATCTTCTCAAGCTCCCATTGATATTTCTGCTCTATCGTCACAATGTCATCAATATGCTGGAATGCAACTATCACCGTGCCGTCAAAATTCTCCTCGTCGACACACACCACCTGCACCTCGAAGAAACGCTGCCCTGCCATATTAGGCACGCTCTCGTATCGGTATACAACCCTGCCTTTCTTAGACAGCTCAGAAAGCAGATAGTCCTTATCCATAACCCGCATAAACTCTTTCCTGTTGACATCAGCCACATACCTCTCACAGTAGATTCTTATCACATCAGTATAGCTGATCTTCTTTCTCGGCTGTATCTGAGAAATCTTCGATACATTGGCAACGGATGAAATCATTAACGGTTCCACAATGTCGCTGCGGAGATTGGCATAGCTCACCGAAGTATAGTCCCTGCAGAGAACCTCAAAAAAACGCCTCTCTGTCCCAAGTTTCATCGAATTCTCCGCCTGGGCCTGCTCTAAAATCTCTATCTTCTTCTCCAGTGTTTTAGTATTATCCATTCTCTCCTCTTTTCTGAGTTTCCACACCTTAACGTATTTGCAATATTAGGTTTATACTATCACATTTTGCAAAACTTTTCCATATGTAATATAATATATTATATATTATGTAATCTGTGCCGGCACAGAGAAAGAAGGTATCCTTTATGACAATGGCAGAAGCAATCATTTCCGGCAGCCTTGAGGCTGTGAAACAATTACAGGTGGAAAATCCATCATGCATAGACGAGCTCTACAACGGCATGACACTCCCAAACCTCGCCGCCTCAACCGGAAATCCCGATATTTTTAAATATATAGTGGAATATTCCCGCGCAAGCTTCAACGAGACCGACGACAACAACCGCACCGCCCTATTTTACGCAGTGCCGACCGACAATGTGGATCTTGTCAGATATATAGTGGAGAGACTTGGAATGTCAGGCCTTGCCGGTGACAAAAACCTCGTAACCCCTTACGATGTCGCCACCAAGAGCGGCGCCAAAAATGTCATCGCGTATTTTAAGGAAAAATATGGCGATATAGACGATATGTACAGAAACCCAATCCGCACAGGCATGCACCCTGACCCGTCAATAGTGTGCGTTGGCGACGATTTCTATATGGTCAACTCCTCCTTCATATATTTTCCGTGTATCCCGATATCCCATTCAAAGGACCTGATACACTGGGAGGTAATCGGTCACGCCATCACCAACCCGGAATGGGCTTACATAAACGAGCTCGAGGGCGGGCGCGGCTACTGGGCGCCAGATATTTCCTACTACAATGGCAGATTTTATATCACAGCCACCTACAGACTCAACGACACGGGCACGGTATACAGGCGGCAGATGGTAGTATCGTCCGACAGACCGGAAGGTCCTTACTGCAAGCCGGCTTTCATCGAGGAGGACGGCATCGACCCGTCAATATTCACCGACGACGACGGAAAAAGATACATGCTCTTAAACCGTGGAGCAAGGATATTCGAAATAAGCAGCGACGGAACAAAGCAGCTCAGCCCTGCCACACTCTTATACTATGGAAGCCAGAAGCGTGCGCCTGAGGGCTCACATCTTCTGAAAAAAGACGGCTGGTACTATCTTTTTCAGGCCGAGGGCGGCACGGGCGAAGGACACCGCATAACCGTCGCGAGAAGTAAAAGCCTGTTCGGAGTGTACGAACCATGTCCGTTCAATCCGATAATGCGTCAGAACAATCCAAAGGCAGGCATACAGCGCTGCGGGCACGGTAAGCCCGTGATGACTCCGAAGGGTGAATGGTTCATTCCTTATCTTTGTGGCAGACAGGTCGACGGCAGATACAGCCTTCTCGGACGCGAGACAGCGCTCGACAGAATAACCTGGACCGCCGACGGCTGGCCTATGGTCAATAATCTTGAAGGACCGAGCACGCTCGCAAAGAAGCCCGACCTTGACGAATGTGTTTTTAATGAAGGTGACAATTCAGTTTCAGGCTTTGGAGACAAGCTCTCACATGCATGGTCATGGGTCCGCGTACCTGAGACGGACGCTTACAAAATAGTGCCGCAAAGCGACAGCTCCTCAGATGCCTCACAGACCGCACTCCTTCTTCGCGCGTGGCACGAGCCTCTGTCCACCATGTACTCGAGAAACATTCTCGTCCGCCCGCAGGAGTCCTTCTGCTTCACCATCACGGCATCGCTCGACTTGTCAAGCGAGGTACTCCGCGCTAACGGCAGTGAGGCTGGTGTAACCTGCTACTACGATGAGAACACCTATCTCACCTTCAATGTGACAAACGACAATGACAGGCTCTTCCTCAAGGTGAGCGAGCACATATACCCTGAGACAACCGATGCTGCATGCATTGATTTGGGAATAAATGTGGACAATCCCGAAAAATGTGCAGGCACAATAACTTTCAGGATTGATACCGATTACTTGAAGCGGAACTTTTCCTATAAATTAAGCTCCGACGCGCAATCCGATATCCAGCCTGCCGGCAGCTCAGATATATCCGCATGTGCAGGCACGGACGGCAACCCAGAGCTATTTACACCTGTGTGCACCCTCGACAATGTATATTATCTGTGCGATGAGGGGCTCAAAAAGGGCAAACGCTTCACAGGGGCAATGCACGGAATGTATGCGTACACACGCGAAGCCGAAAAGCCGGTATATGCGAAATTTACGGACTACACGGTTGTAAACCGGTAATTAATTGCAAATAGCCACGGAGGACTGGTTTTGCCCATTAATCTGCACAACAAAAACAGTCGATGACGAAATCCCATTTAATTTTCACATAGCAAAACAGGTAATGACGAAGCCATATTTACCATAAAATTGCTTCGCATTACCTGTTTTTTATTTTTTTATAGTATGCAATCACATGCCGCTTATATTTCTATTCCGTTCTTCTTAAGGAGCTCCCTCGCCGACTCAACCGAGTCAACGCCCGTCCTGTTCTTAATCGGAGCGAACTCCTTCCCGCGCACGACCTCAAACGGCAGACAACTGTCAAGCATCTGTATCATATCGAGAATGAACTGCTCATACTTGTAGCCGTTAGGCTCCTCAGGCTTCACCTTTTCGCCCGCCTCGTTGATATAAGGTATCTTCTTGGCTGACTTGTGATACGGAAGCTTTCTCTCTAAGAGCCCGATGAGCTTGTCGACCTTGAAAAGATAAT
>CAMEEX010000189.1 GCA_945915235.1 uncultured Clostridia bacterium
GTACCTCTGATTGGAAACACAATTTGTATCAGTATATGCGCCGGCGGGCGATGAGGTGACAGGGGCTGAAAAATATATTGACATTGACGTTTGCGAAAACTAACATAGAAAATAAGAGGATTGCTTTTGCCCAAAACATTTCGTGAATGGAGGTCAAAGTAAAATGGCTGTGTTCAAAAAGAATGGCTCCTACATGTATGAGGAAAAGAAAAAGCGCGAGGGGATAATTGTGAAGGGTTTATTACTTTTTGATTTGGACGGGACACTTTTAAGAAATGACAAGACGATTTCGGCGGGGACGCTGGAAATGCTCGCAAAATGCAGGGAAAAGGGATATCTGGTCGGCGTGTCGACATCGAGAGCAGAGCAGAACTGCCTCACGTTCTTAGGTGAGCTAAAGCCCGACATACTCATTACAAGCGGCGGGGCGCTGGTCAAGAAGGACGGGGAATACATATACAAGGCGGCATTTTCGCTGGACAGAACCAACGAGCTTATACGGACGGCGAGGCAGGTTTGCGGCGACGGGTGCGAGATAGCGATAGATACCGTGGACACACATTTCTGGAATTATAAAATCGACCCCAAGGAGGCGGACAGAAGCTGGGGTGACAGCGTGTGGACGGATTTCAGCGATTTTTCCGCGGAAGCGCTTAAAATGTGCGTGGAGATTTTTGATGATAAGAAGGCGGAGCTTCTTGAAAAAAAACTGCCCGACTGCGACGCGCTCCGTTTTTCTGACGGCTGCTGGTATAAATATACACAAAAAGGCGTGACGAAGGAGAACGCGATTCGGATTGTGTGCGATGCGTGCAAGATAACAAGCGCGGACATAATTGCCTTTGGCGACGATTACGCCGACATCGGAATGTTGAAGCTGGCGGGAGTCGGTGTCGCGATGGGGAACGCCATTGCTGAGGTCAAGGCGGTGGCGGATATCGTGATTGGGACGAACGATGAGGACGGGATTGCGGAGTATCTGGGGGGATTGGTATAGGCGGCGACAGGGGAATTAAATGAAGATTAATTAAATAATTTTATATGTTAAATATAATTGAGGAAGATAGTACGCAAGATAATACGCAAGATAACGTGAAAAAATAATCTATGACAGAGCAAAAAATTACCTACGATGTATTAGGATTTCACAATAGCTAAGTTATGTAGAAATATTAAAAAGCATACAAAAAGAGAGTTTTTCATTACTATCTGAGATACTAAAAAGTAGTGAAATGGAGGATAAACATGAAAAAAAAAAATTAATGCGCGGAATTTTTTATGTAACAGGACTTTTAATTCTCGCACTCGGCATTATTCTAAATACGAAGTCCGGGCTTGGCGTTTCGCCGATAATCTCGGTTTCGTACAGCATCTCAACAATTATGGGTGTAAACTTTGGAAATATGACATTTGTGCTTTACACGGTATTTGTCATTATTGAGGTGCTGATACATATAACAACAAAATCAAAGCAGGGGAAAAATATGGCTGTCATATTGGGAAAGGATTTGTTGCAGCTTCCGTTAAGCCTTGTTTTTACGAGATTTATGAACCTGTTTTCAGCGTGGATACCCGCACCCTCACATGGAATTGCAGCACAGGTTCTGGTGCTTATTGCAGGAATTGTCTGTACGGGAATCGGCGCCGCGATGTCGCTTGACATGCGTATAATTCCAAACCCGGGAGATGGAATTGTGCAGGCAATAGCCGACTGTATCCATAAGCCCGTTGGACTCACCAAAAACTGTTTTGACCTTTTAAACATCTGTCTTTCAATCAGTGTCGGACTCATATTTGCACATAGGCTGATTGGAATTGGTGTGGGAACTGTGTTGTCTGTGCTTGGCGTGGGGCGCGTGATTGCGCTGTTTAATCATTTGTTTATGAATAAAATGACAAAGCTGGCGGGGATAGGGGAATAGGTGTGAAAAGTGAAAAGAGAGATTAAATATGAATCTGACTATAAGAAAAATGTGTGAAAATGATTTGCAGCCACTATATGAATTGTTGTCGAATCCCAAGGTTATGACTTATCTTGAGCCACCATACAGTTTATCACAGACGGAAAGCTTTCTGCGTGATGCCGGATTGTCGGAGAGTCCACTTGTGTATGCTGTCACGGAGAATGGAAAGTTCATCGGATATGTGATTTACCATGAATACCGTGATGACAATAATATAATTGAAAATGGTATGGAAACAGGCTGGGTTCTGCTGCCGGAATATTGGGGACGTGGCTATGCGTCACAGCTTACGGACGTTATTATTGAGAAAGCACAGCATGAAGAAAAGAATCTTGTGATAGAGTGCGTCACGGAACAGGATAAAACAAGACATGTAGCACTGAAAAAAGGATTTGAGTATATCGGAAATTATGATGGATTGGACGTGTTTATAAGGAGGATAACGATATGAGAATGTACTTCAAGCAGCGAATGTTTTCATGGTTCGACAGCTATGATATTTATGATGAACAGGGGAATACACTGTATGTTGTGAAGGGGCAGTTGGCGTGGGGACACTGCCTGAAAATATTTGACGCATATGGGCAGGAGGTTGGCACGGTTAAGGAACGTCTTTTGACATTTCTTCCTAAATTTGAGATATATTTTGGCGACACATATTTGGGCTGTATAAAAAAGGAGTTTTCATTTTTCAAGCCACAGTATGATATTGAGTACAATGGCTGGCATATCGAAGGAAACTTCATGGAGTGGGATTACGATATTACGGATACGACAGGAAATACGGTCGCCTCAATATCCAAGGAGATATTACATTGGACAGACCAGTATGTGATTGATGTGGCTGACGAACAGGACGCGCTGATTGCACTTATGTTCGTGCTTGCGATTGACGCGGAGAAATGTTCGAGGAATGACTAGATATTGGCTGGCAGTTGATAATGGAGGAAAATCGTAAAGAGGTATTAGCTGATGAACTTAAAAGAACGTGCGAAAAAATTAAAAGCCGATGTCCCGGCGGTTTTTCTGGTATTGAAGGATAAGAGGACACCTGTATTTGTAAAGGTAATGGCTGCGGTAACAGTTGCATACGCTCTGTCGCCGATAGATTTGATACCGGATTTTATCCCGGTGCTGGGATATTTAGATGATGTGATTTTGCTTCCGTCAATGATTGCTCTGGTGATAAAGCTTATTCCTGACAATGTATGGAGTGAGTGCAGGGAAAAGTCGGAAAATATGTGGGCAGATGGCAAGCCGAAAAGGTGGTACTATGCCATACCGGTTGTATTTGTGTGGGCGGTTATTATTCTGGTTATTCTGAAAGCGGTATTTTTTTAGTGGCGAATATTGTAATCTATGTATTGAAAATTAATGGAGAACTAAAAATGGAAAAGGTAAAAATTTATTATAACAAAGTAGATGAGGCTATTTCAGTAATGAAAGAAGTTGCTGAATGGGGAAGGGAAAAAGGTTTTCGAGTATGGCTTGATGAATGGCTTACGCCGGAAGAATTGATTACAGAAGAAGCGAGACCGGAAAATTTCTGTATCGGACAGGTTGAGGGAAAAACAGCGTGTGCATTTATTCTTCAAAATAAAGGTACAGAGTATTGGAACGACGAATATAATAATGATGCAGTTTATATTCATAAGTTATGTGTCAGAAGAGAATTTGCTCACAGACAAATGACAAAAGCACTTATTGAGGCGTTAAAAATTGAATGTAAGGCAAGAAAAATAAAGTACATTCGTCTTGATACAAGACTTGATGAAAAAATTGTCAGAAAGATTTATTTGATGGCAGGATTTAAAATAGTTGATATAATTGATTATGATAACGGAAATTCAATGGCTCTGTATGAAATTGAAGTTTGAAGAGAAGATAGAATATGCGGTAGGAGTATGGTGAGCCAATATAATTGGGTGAGTAAGGTGATATTATTATTGACTGATTGTTTTATATATGATAATATAGTGTTTGGGGATACCTTTTTGTGATGGTTTTGTGTCGTAACAAAAAGGAGATAATTACTTGAATACGGAATTTAATAATGCGGTAAGAATTGCAGATGCAAAAGCGCAGTATGATGCGGGAGCTAAGCGTATTATAGGGCAGAAGGAAATATTGGCATACATACTGGTTAATACGGTAGATGTGTTCAAGGGAATGAGTCCTAATGAGGCAGTACATTATATTGAAGGGACGCCCTATATTAGTGCGGTACCTGTGGAACCCGGAGCGACTAACACTAGCTTTAGTAAGAATGGTAAACGTATTGTAGGTATCAATTCGGAAAGCGCGGAAGTGAATGAGGGAATGGTAAGATTTGACATTGTTTTTTATGTAAAAATACCGTCAATATCAGCCGTTGCTTCTGAACAGGAACACTTGCAGATTATTATAAATGTGGAAGCACAAAAAGATGAACCTGTTAAGTATGGAATTTTAAACAGGGCGATTTTCTATGTCAGTCGTTTGATATCGTCGCAGAAGGAGCGCGATTTTATAAATTCGGAATATGATGATATTAAGCAGGTATACTCTATCTGGATATGTATGAACATGGAGGAGAACAGTATCAGCCATATTCATCTGACAACTGAAGATATAATTGGTTCATATAAATGGAAGGGCAGGCTCGATTTGTTTAATATAATTATGATAGGTCTTGCCAAAACGCTTCCTGAGCACAATGAGATGTATGAGCTTCATCATTTGCTGGGAACTCTGTTGTCGCCGGAGCTTACGGCAGATGAAAAGCTGAACATAATGGAACATGAATACGATATTTCCGTGGAGGAGAAGCTTAGAAGGGAAGTGGATATTATGTGTAATCTGAGTGAGGGGATTGAAGAAAAAGGTATGGCAAAAGGAATTGCAAAAGGAATTGCCAAAGGTGAGGCGCAGATTATTATAAATATGCATAATAATGGTCTCACAGCCGCGCAGATTTCGAAGCTCACTGACAAGGACGAGGAGTATGTGAAGAGGGTTATCGCAGGCGAAGAAAAATAAAGTTAGTGTATAATTTTAATTGGCAAAAATAATGGGAAGTAGAATTAACCAC